>JAACFL010000102.1 GCA_009937385.1 Gammaproteobacteria bacterium
ATCCCCAATCGGCGGATCAGCCGGTGAGCCAAAGGCCTGGGAATCGCCGATAGCAGGGGCACCCGGTAATGTGGCTCTATGAGCTGAAAACGGTTGCCGGCTGCAAAAAGCAGACACCGCCGGGCTTCAGTACCCGATGAATTTCCGCCAAAAGCTGCTCGGCATCGGGAACGTGCTCGTAAACGTGCGCACAAATGACAACGTCAATTGATCGATCGGCAACCGGCAGTGCCAGCGCGTCAGCGCGTGCATAACCTGCGCTCGTATCTTGCGAGTGCTCCCGGGCGTGGGCGAGCGCCTTGGTATCAATGTCCACGCCAAGCAATTGCGCCACATGAGGCGCCAGGTAGGCATCGATGATCCCCGTCGAGGCCCCCACGTCGAGCACCCTGCACTCGGCGAGTCGTGCCCCGAAATAGTCCCTCAGCACGCGCAGTGTGGTCTCTGCCTTGCGCCGCCGGGCAGCGATATCGTAAACACCGGGCACCAGGTCGGAGAAGCCTTCCTGGTAGCCGCGTCTTTCGCCATCAACCTCGCTCATTGCAAACCTCATCCGCATCTGGCGACTGGCAACTGTGTTGATCGATTACCCTTCCCATCCCGTACCGGCTCTCAGCGCTGACATGTGGGGCAGAAAAAGGTCGAGCGCTGCCCGAGCACCTGGCAACGCACGGGCGTGCCACACGACAGGCACGGCTTGCCGTCACGGCCGTAGACGGCGAGGTGGATGCTGAACCAGCCGTTCTCGCCATGACCTCCGGTGTAGTCGCGAAGCGTCGTGCCGCCTGCGTCGATCGCCTCGCCCAGCACCTCGCGCACCGTGTCGGCGAGGCGTGAATAGCGTGCGAGCGCGACCCGCCCTGCGGCACGCCGCGGGTCGATCCCGGCGCGATGCAGCGATTCGCTGGCGTAGATGTTGCCCACTCCGACCACCACGTGTCCGTCCATCAGGAACGGTTTGACCGCGATGCGTCTACGCTCTGCGCGCGCACGCAGGTAGGCGCCGTCGAACGCCGGGTCGAACGGTTCCGGGCCGAGTTCGCGCAACAACGGATGGAGGAACGGGTCGCGCCGGGTCCACAACAACGCCCCAAAGCGACGCGGGTCGCGCAGACGCAGGCAGGCGCCGTCATCCAGCACGAGATCGAGGTGGTCGTGGAAACCGGCTGGCGTGTCGGCCGGGATCACGCGCAGGCTGCCCGACATGCCGAGGTGGAGCAGCGCCGTGCCGGCCGCCGTGCGCAGCAGCAGGTACTTGGCCCGGCGCTCGACGGCTGCGACCCGCTGTCCGACCAGTTCCCTACGCAGCCGCCCGACCGGCACCGGCCAGCGCAGTCGGGACTGCCGCACCGTCACGGCCGTGACCCTCCGCCCCTCCAGGGCAGGGGCGATGCCGCGCCTCGTGGTCTCGACCTCGGGCAGCTCCGGCATCACTCGAGCCCGAGTTCGGGACCGCGCACGGCGGGAATGGCGTAGCTGACCACGCCGTCACGCCACGCGAGCCACCAGGCCTCTCCCCGACGCCAGGCGATCAGCTGACGCGAGCCCCCGTCGACGGCGTGGAAGGTCAGCACCACGGAGTTTGCGTCGGGTGCGACGACGCCGCGCACCTCGTCGGCGACCAGGTCGCGCCACGCCGCGAGCTGCTCCTCTGACACCGGCTCATCACTATTCGCGGACAACTTCGACGCCGAACGCACCTCTTCCAGGTCGGCCAGCGGGGCCGGATCGACGAACGCGGTCCAGTCGGCGCCGAGGTGGACATAGGCGGTGTCGGCGACCAGGTGCACACGCCCACCGCTGGCGACATAGCGGCGGTAGCGAAGCGGCTCCTGGGCCCCGATCACGAGCTCGACGTCATCCACGCGGACCCGTGCTCGCGGCGGCTCCAGACCAAGCTCCTGCGCATCGACCGCGGCAAGGTCGTAGCTCGCCTCGCTGGCCGCGTCGACCAGCCGCAACACCTCACCGACCCTCAGTTCGTCGGCCGGCAGGCGCGGTTCGCGCCGCAGCCACCAGCGGCCCGCCTCGCGCAAGAACCCGGTCGTCCGGCCGTCGGCTTCGCGGATGATCTCCAGCCGGCTGACGGCACGGGGGTCGAGCCCGGTGACACGCTCGACCGGGACCGTTGGCGGGGGCGTGTTCACATCGCGCCAGACCAGCCAACCGGCAACGACGACGGCAGCGAGCAGCAGCAGGTTGAGGCGTACGCGCCGCTGCATCTCAGCGCCGGCGACGACGCCACCAGGTACCAAAACCCAGCGCGAGGAGCAGCAGCGGTGCTGCGACCAGGAACCCGAATGCGATCGCGGCGGTCTCTGTTTGCGTCAGCGCCAGGTTGCGGTCCGGCGCGGCTCGCGGCGGAATGTTGACCAGCGCATCGTCGGCGACCAGCCAGTTGACCAGGCGCAGGCCGAGTGCGAGGTTGCCGCCATTGCCGAGGTAGGCGTTGGCGAGGAAATCGCCGTCACCGACGACCACGACGCGCTGCTCGGCACCCTCGGGCCGCTCCCTGGTCAGCGCCACACCCAGCGTCAACGGACCACGCAGCTCGCCCGGATCCTGGCGGATGGTGCCGTCGAGCGGGCCACGCTCGATCCACGAGCGCGGCAGGCTCTGCAGCAGCGGCACCACGCGCCAACCATGCTCCGGTTCGATTTCATAGGCACGTGCCTGGGGAAACAGCGTGACCTCGGCCAGCTCACTGGTGACCGGGTGATCCGGGTAGCTGCCGACCACCACGAACGACGGGTTGCCGATTCCGTATGCCTCGCCACCGGCATCGACCACGACGCCCTCCAGCGCACGCAGGCCCAGTCTCGGTGCCAGACCGGCCAGGTCCCGACCGAGATCAGGGTCATCGAGCCACAGCAGGTTGCCGCCGCCCTCGACGTAGGCCTCGAGCTGCTCGAGCTCGCCCGGCAGGAACGCACCACGCGGCCCGGCGACGACCAGCAGCGCGGTCGAGTCGGGCAGCCTGCCGTCGAGTGCCGGGCTGTACGGTGCCAGATCCAGGCCGCTGCGCTGCAGCTCTTGCCCGAACGAGCCGAGATCGTGGTTGGCCTCGCCGAGCACGCGCCGCTCGCCATGGCCGGCGAGGAAGCGCACGCTTCGCGGCGCTTCGCGCGCCAGGGCGAGCAGCGCGCCGGTGACCGCCTGCTCGCTGAGTTCTCGCACCACTTCGCGCCGATCACCATAGGAGAGCACCAGCTCACCCGCGGTGCTGATACCGAGCTCGCGCACGCGAGCTGGTGCCAGATCCGGGTTCACCTGTTCCACACGCAGCGCGGTGTAGGCGGCACGATAGCGCTCGAGCAGGGCCTGCCCGCGCTCCCCCGCCGCACTTCCGGGCAGCGCGAAAAGCGTGGCTTCGAGCGGCCCATCAAGCGTCGCCAACACCTCGCGCGAAGTCTCGGCAAGGCTGTGCTGCCCTCCCGCGGTCCAGTCGAAGCGCAGCGCATGGCGCTCAGCAAGCCAGCCGGAGAGCCCTGCCAACAGCAACAGCATGACCACGAACAGGCCATCCTGCAGCAGCTGGCTGCCGCGTGACGGCCGGCGTCCTTTCGGATCGATGCCGCTCACCCGCGACGCCCTCCCTCGAGGCGCCGCGCGCTCAGCACCAGGCAAGTGGCGGTCAGCAGCAGGTAGTAGGCGACGTCGGCGGTGTCCACGATGCCGCGCAGGAACGGCTGCAGGTGGTTGCTGAGGGAGATCCAGGCCAGCGCGCTGTCCGCCGGGGCGCCACTGTCAGCGACCCACAACAGCAGCAACAGGCCGAAGGTGCCGGCCGCGGCCGCGGCGGGCTGAGTGACCAGGGTCGACAGCAGCAACCCGATCGCGGCGAGCGTACCGACCAGCAGCACCAGGCCGAGCATGCCGGCCAGAAGCTTGCCGAGATCGAGCGCGGTGCCGACCAGCAGCGCGAGGGGCATCAGCCCGAGCAGGCCCAACGCGAGCAGCCCGAAGCCGAGCGCACCGAGGAACTTGCCGAGAACGATCTCCCCTGCGCTGAGTGGTGCGGCGAGCAGGAGCTGGAGCGTACCGGCCTGCCTCTCGCCGCTGATCGCGCGCATGCTGACCAGCGGCATCACCAGCAGCAGCAGCACCCCGACCTGGGCCAGGGCCGGCGCCACGACCAGGTCGGTCACCCCGGGGGCACCGGCCACGGCCGCCAGGCGTGCCTGCAGCTGGACGAAACCTTCGAGCTGGACCAGGAACAGCCAGGCGGCGACGAACTGCATCACCGCCAGCGCGATCCAGCCGAACGGGGTCACGAAAAGCCCGCGCAGCTCGCGTCCGGCGACGGCCAGCACGCTCATGCCAACTCCTCGCGGCACGTCAACTCGACGAACAGCTGTTCCAGCGTGGGGCGACGCGGGCTCAGCTCGAGAAGGCCCCAGCCACCCGCGACCGCGGCCGCCACCAGCGTCTCGGCCGGACCGGCTCCGGGAGCGTGGCGCAGCAGGAATCGTCCCGCACCCAGCGCTTCCACCTGTTCGACGCCATCGAGTGCGGCGAGACGCTCCTCTTCAGGTGGGGCACGAAAGGCGCAGACCAGCTCGGTCGCCGCCCCCTGGCGCCCCGCCTCGGCGACCCGATCGCTGTAGACCGCCCGGCCCTGGTAGAGGATCAGCACCCGGTCGCAGACGGCCTCCACTTCGGGGAGGATGTGGGTCGACAGGATCACCGCATGCTCGCGTCCGAGATCGTGCACCAGCGCGCGGATCTCGCGGATTTGGTTCGGGTCGAGACCGACCGTGGGCTCGTCGAGGATCACCACCGGCGGATCGTGCAGGATCGCCTGGGCGATCCCGACCCGCTGCTGGTAGCCCTTGGAGAGCTGAGCGATCAGACGCCGCCCATCGGCCACCAGGCCGCAGCGTGCCTTGGCCCGTTCGCGCGCGGCGCGCAGGCGTGCACCCCGCAGGCCATGCAGTCGAGCGCAGAAATCGAGGTACTCATCCACCGTGAGGGCGCGGTGCAGTGGAGGCTGTTCCGGGAGGTAGCCGAGGGCCGACTTGGCGCGCCGCGGGGCATGCACGATGTCATGGCCGGCGAGGGTCACGCGCCCCGCGGTCGCGGCCAGGCAACCGCTCAGGACCTGCAGCGTGGTGCTCTTGCCGGCACCGTTGGGGCCGAGCAGTCCGAGCACTTCGCCACGCGCGACGCTGAAATCCAGGTCACGGATGGCGCAGCGAGCGCCGTAGTCACGACGCAGTCCCTCGACCTGCACCAGCAACTCGGCGCTCATCGGTTCGGGGCCACGCAGGCCCGTCCGGGCTTGCCGTTCCGGGTCATCTTCATCATCGGTAGGTGCAGCGATCGCCGGGCCATGCGCTGGATCGACGGCGCTACCGTGCGCCAGGTAGTGCCAGTTTAACCCGGGAGGACGACGCGACTCACTCGAACGTGCGGATGTCGTCGATCACCTTGCCGTCGTTGGCCAGGCTGCCCTCGGCAACCAGGTCGACCTCGCCGCGCAGTTTGCAGACGTCGCGCAGGCTCTCGGCAACCGCGTCGGCGAGCCCGTCGGGGGCGGCGCCCTTGAGCTCGGCATGCAGGGTCATCGAATCGCGGTCGTCGGCACGGTCCACCACCAGCCGGCCACGGCCGAGCTCCGGGTGGCGCGCAAGCACCGCGGCGACCTGCGATGGGTGGACGAACATGCCGCGCACCTTGGTGGTCTGGTCGGCACGTCCCATCCAGCCCTTGATGCGACGGTTGCTGCGCCCGCACGGGCTGGTGCCGGGCAGCACCGCCGACAGGTCGCCGGTGGCAAAGCGGAGCAGCGGGTACTCGGGGCAGAGATTGGTCACGACCACCTCGCCGACCTCGCCCTCGGGGACCGGTTCGCCCGTGCCAGGGCGCACGATCTCGACATACACCCCCTCGTCGACGATCAAACCCTCCTGCCCGGGCGATTCGTAGGCGATCAGGCCGAGATCGGCCGTTGCGTAGCACTGCACGCCGGCGATGCCACGCTCGGCGAAGAAACTGCGCAGGCTCGGTGGGTAGGGCTCGGCAGAGACCAGCGCCTTGGTGAGGCTGCTGAGGTCGGCTCCGAGCTCGTCGCCCTTTTCGAGGATGATCTTCAGGAACGAGGGCGTGCCGACGTAACCGTGCGGACGCAAGCCGGCAATCGCCTCGACCTGCAGTTCCGTCTGGCCCACGCCGGCCGGGATCACCGCGCAGCCGATGGCACGCGCACCGCCCTCGGCCATCGAGGCGGCCGGGGTGAAGTGGTAGGAAAAAGCGTTGTGGACCAGTTCGCCGCGCCGGAAACCGGCCGCGTGCATCGCCCGGCCGAGGCGCCAGTAGTCGACGCGATCGCCTTCGGGGTCGTAGATCGGACCGGGCGAGACGAAGATACGCGCCATGGCCCCGGGCGTGACCGCAGCGAGCCCGCCGAATGGCGGCTGCGCGGCCTGGTGTTCCTTGAGTTCTGACTTGCGCGTCACCGGCAGTGCGGCGAATGCCGCATAGTCCTCGATCGCACGCGGATCGACGTCGGCCAGCAGCGCGGTGTAGAAGGGCGCGTTGTCGGCGGCATGCGCCACCTGCTGCGCCAGGGCCTGAAGCCGCTGCGCCTCGCGCTCGGCGGGGTCGCGGGTCTCGAGGGTATCGAAATAGGTATCCTGCGCGGTCATCGCGCCTCTCTCCTTGCGGTCGGTCGGGAACGCGAGCTCAGGCGAGCCAGCGCTTGCGGCGTCGGTAGTGCTTGACGTCCTTGAAGGACTTGCGCCCCTCGGAGCTCAGCCCGAGGTAGAACTCCTTGACGTCCTCGTTCTCGCTCAGTGCGCGCGCATCGCCATCCATCACCACGCGGCCATTCTCGAGGATGTAGCCGTAGCTGGCATAACGCAGTGCGACCATGGTGTTCTGCTCGGCGAGCAGGAAGCTGACCCGCTCCTGCTCGTTCAGCGAGTGGACGATCTCGAAGATCTCCTCGACCAGCTGGGGCGCGAGGCCCATCGACGGCTCGTCGAGCAGGATCATGGTCGGGTTGGCCATCAGCGCACGGCCGATCGCCGTCATCTGCTGCTCACCACCGGAGGTGTAGCCAGCCTGGCTGCCGCGCCGCTCACGCAGCCGCGGGAAGTAGTGGTAGACCTTCTCCAGCGACTCCTTGATCGCCGCCTTGCCGTCACCACGCGTGTAGGCGCCGGTCAGCAGGTTCTCCTCGACGGTCAGGTGCTCGAAACAGTGGCGCCCTTCCATGACCTGGATGACGCCGCGCTTGACCAGCTCGGATGGGTTCAGGGCATGGATCTTATCGCCTTTGTAGACGATGTTGCCCTTGGTGACGTCTCCCCGCTCGGCACCGAGCAGGTTGGAGATCGCCTTCAACGTGGTCGACTTGCCAGCCCCGTTGGCCCCGAGGAGGGCAACAACGCCCCCCTCGGGAACCGCCAGGGAAACTCCCTTGAGCACGAGAATCACGTGGTCGTAGATGACCTCGATGTTGTTGATCTCGAGCAGCGGCGCTTCCGCCGTGGCTTCGGCCGCTGCCTGTGCGTTTGCACTGTTCAAGAGAGCCTCCCTGGGCCTAGGGCCTTCAAGTCGGTTGACGGAGTTCAGCAATCACGCGGGGTGATGTTGTTCTCCTTGGCGAACGCTGCCGAGTCTTCCTCGATCAGCGGGCCGGTGACATCGCGCAGCGGATCGTAGAACTTGGAGACGATCTTCCACTGCTTCTTCTTCGCATCCCACTGCTGGACGGCTGCACGGCCCGGACCCTCGTGGTTCTCGCAGGTGATCTGCACCGCATAGGTGAAGCCCTTCATGCCGAGTTCCGCAAGACGGTCGGCGTCGACGCTCAGGCTCTCG
>JAACFL010000103.1 GCA_009937385.1 Gammaproteobacteria bacterium
CCTTCTACCGGTTTTAGCCATCGGCTTCAACGCCGGCCGTGCGCTGGCGGACCGCCTCGAACAGCGCCACGCCGGCCGCGACCGAGACGTTGAGGCTCCCGACATGGCCATGCATCGGGATCTGCACCAGCCGATCGCAGCGTTCGCGGGTCAGGCGCCGCAGGCCGCGTCCCTCGCTGCCGAGCACCAGCGCGAGCGGTCCACGCAGGTCGGCCGCGTGCAGCGAGACGTCGCCCTCCCCCGCCAGGCCGATACACCAGACACCCGCTTCGGCGAGCCAGGCGAGCGTGCGCGCGAGGTTGGTGACCTGGAAGAATGGCACGTGCTCTGCGGCACCCGCCGCGACCTTGCGCGCGGTGGCGCCGAGCCCGGCGGCCCGGTCGCGTGGTGCGATGACGGCGTCGACACCGGCGGCATCGGCGGTACGCAGGCAGGCACCCAGATTGTGCGGGTCGGTCACGCCGTCGAGCACCAGCAGCAGCGGGCAGTCATGATGGGAGAGGAGCGTCCTGAGTGCCGACTCGTCGCCCGCGGTGGTGCCACGGCATAGCGCGACGACCCCTTGATGGTTGACCCCGGGCAGCAGCGTGTCGAGCTCGCCACGGGCTACCCGCTCGACCGGGACGCCGACCGCGCGCGCCTGCCCGAGCAAACTGCGCGCGCGGGCGTCGCGGCGTGCCCGGTCGAGCCACAGCCGCTCCACGGCATCCGGCTGCTCGAGCGCGGCGCGTACCGCGTGCAACCCGCCAACATGATGGGAATCGTCGTTCATCGTGCCTCCTGCGCGCCATTGTCCTTCGCAGCAAGGATTGACGCCAATGGCGCGTTGGGCACCTCGGGGCGTTCGGGCATAATGCCTGCGCAGGCGAACAACTCGGAATGGACAGGCGCCGGCGCGCCACGAGGCCAAGGATGTCGTGATAAAGCAGCTGCAGGCCTTTCTCAGCACCCTGCTCGACAGCCTGCGGGACCTCGCGCCGATCATCCTCGTCGTCGCCTTCTTCCAGCTCCTCGTGCTCCGCCAGCCACTGCCCAACCTGTCCGACGTGCTGGTTGGCACCGCACTCGTGATCCTTGGCCTGACGCTCTTCATCCGTGGTCTCGATCTTGGCCTGTTCCCGTTTGGCGAATCGATGGCCCACGCCTTCGCACGCAAGGGCAGCGTCTTCTGGTTACTCGCCTTCGCCTTCGCGCTCGGCTTCGGCACCACCGTCGCCGAGCCGGCGTTGATCGCGGTCGCCGAGGAGGCCTCCAAGGCCGCCGCCAATGGTGGAGTCATCCCAAACGTGGAGGCGGAGCGCGAGCAGTACGCCCTCGGCCTGCGCATCACGGTGGCGCTGTCGGTCGGTTTCGCCATCGTCATCGGCGTGCTGCGCATCCTGCGTGGCTGGCCGATCCAGTGGGTGATCGTCGCCGGCTACATGGGCGTCGTGGTGATGACCCAGTTTGCGCCGCGGGAGATCGTCGGTATCGCATACGACTCCGGCGGTGTGACGACCTCGACCATCACCGTGCCACTGGTCACCGCGCTTGGTGTCGGCCTCGCCTCGAGCATCAAGGGGCGCAATCCGATGACCGACGGCTTCGGCCTGATCGCCTTCGCCTCGCTGACGCCAATGATCTTCGTCATGGGCTACGGGATGCTCTATTGATGGACGGCCTGGCGACCGAGCTGCTGACTACGCTGGTGGAGACGCTGCGCGACGTGCTGCCGATCGCTGGAATCCTGTTTGGTTTCCAGCTGATCGTGCTGCGCCAGCCAATCCCGCGGCTGCGCCAGGTCCTGACCGGCTTCGCCTATGTCCTAGCCGGACTCGTGCTGTTCCTGGTCGGCCTGGAGAAAGCACTCTTTCCGCTTGGCAAGGTCATGGCTGCCCAGCTCACCGATCCCGCGTTCATCATCGACGGCGTCGATGACGTGCTCGGCTGGGACGACTACTACTGGGTCTACCTGTTCGCGATGGCGATCGGCTTCTCAACCACGATCGCCGAGCCGTCGCTGATCGCCGTATCGATGAAGGCGAACAAGGTTTCCGGTGGAGCGATCAGCCCCTGGGGACTGCGTATCGCGGTTGCGATCGGCGCCGCCATCGGGATTTCACTCGGCGCCTTCCGCATCATCACCGGCACACCGCTGCATCTCTATATCATGACCGGGTACGTAATGGTGATCGTGCAGACGATCTTTGCGCCACGCATGATCATCGCGCTGGCCTACGACTCCGGTGGTGTGACCACCTCGACGGTGACCGTCCCACTGGTCGCGGCCCTCGGCCTCGGTCTGGCCAGTACCGTGCCGGGGCGCAGCCCACTGCTCGACGGTTTCGGCATGATCGCCTTCACCTGCCTGTTCCCGATCATGTCCGTCATGGCCTACGCACAAATCAGCGAATGGCGCGCCCGACGCAGTGCGCGGGCCAGGAAAGAAGGAGACTGACCATGCATTTCAAGCTGATCATCGCCCTCGTCGAGGACGACAAGACCAACAAGGTGCTGGACGCCGCGCGCAAAGCCGGTGCCACCGGCGCGACGGTCATCAACCAGGCGCGTGGCGAGGGCGCCGAGGAAGCGACGACCTTCTTTGGCCTGAGCCTCGAGACCCAGCGCGACGTGCTGCTGCTGCTGGTCGAGGAGCACCTCGCGCGCGACATCCTCGAGACCATCGCCGAGGTCGGCGAGTTCGACAGCAAGGCTGGCACCGGCATTGCGTTCCAGGTCGATGTCGAGGACGCCGTCGGGGTCAGTCACCAGATCCGCAAGCTGAGCAACGTCGTGGAGGAGAAGCTATGAGCGAACCGATCGTCCGAGTCCGCCAGGTCATGAAGACCGATTTCGACACCGTCGATGGCATGGCGACCGTCTACGACGCGCTGAAGTCGATGCGCCACATCGAGACCAAGTGCCTGATCGTCAACAAGCGCCACGACGACGACGAGGTCGGCGTGCTGCTGCTCTCCGACGTGGCGCGCAAGGTGATCGGCCAGAACCGCAGCCCGGAGCGGGTCAACGTCTACGAGGTCATGGCCAAGCCGGTGATCACCGTCGATCCCGAGATGAACATCCGCTACTGCGCACGGCTGTTCGACCGCTTCGAGCTGTCGCGTGCACCGGTGGTCGAGCACGGCAAGGTGGTCGGCATCGTCAGCTTCACCGACATGGTGCTGCGCGGCCTGCTGCCCGAATGATCGCCCACCCGCAGCCGCTGCCGCCCGATCTCGCCTACGACGCGGCGAAGGGTCGGCTGCGCCCCCTGCCCTATCGAGCCTCGCCGAACTGCGACGCACGGCCGGAGGGCTGCGACATCGACCTGCTGGTGGTGCATGCCATCAGCCTGCCACCGGGCGATTTCGGTGGGCCGTGGATCGACGCGCTGTTCATGAACCGCCTGCCGTCCGACCTGCACCCCTACTTCGCCGAGGTGCACGAACTTCGCGTCTCGGCGCACCTGCTGATCGACCGTGCGGGTCGCGCGGTGCAGTACGTGCCGCTGACCCGGCGTGCCTGGCACGCGGGCGAATCCCGCTTCGCCGGCCGTGAGCGCTGCAACGACTTCTCGGTTGGCATCGAGCTCGAGGGGCTGCCCGGCATGCCGTTCACCAACGCCCAGTACGCGACCCTCGCCGCGTTGGTCGAGGTGATCCGCGCCGTGTTTCCAGGCATCACCGCCGGGCGCATCGTCGGCCACAGCGACATCGCACCGGGACGCAAGGAGGACCCCGGCCCGCGCTTCGACTGGGCGCGCCTGCGCCAACTCGCCGCCCTCGACTGAATCCCTGCCTTGCCCTCGTGGGCCAGCTAGAATGGGGCCAACCCAGCCACCAGGGACGGTCCCGATGCCCAGCCAGCTCTTCTCCCCATACCGGCTCGGCCAGCTCGAACTGCCAAATCGCGTCGTCGTCAGCCCGATGTGCCAGTACTCGGCAGAGGATGGGAGCGCCACCGACTGGCACCTGATCCACCTCGGCAGCCTGGCCCTCTCCGGCGCCGGCCTGCTGGTGATCGAGGCCACCGCGGTGACTCCCGAGGGGCGCATCACCGACGGCTGCCTAGGCCTCTACAGCGACGCCAACGAGCAGGCACTGGGGCGCGTGCTCGAGGGCGTGCGCCGCTACTCGCAGATGCCGATCGCCATCCAACTGGCCCACGCCGGGCGCAAGGGCTCGAGCCTGCCACCGTGGCTCGGCGGGCAACCGCAACCGGTCGCTGACGGCGGCTGGGTGCCAGTGGCCCCGTCGATGCGGCCGTACGATGACGAGCCGGCCCCGGCCGAACTCGATGATGATGGCATCCGGCGGGTCCGCGACGCCTTCGTCGAGGCCGCACAGCGCGCGGCGCGGCTCGGCATCGACGCGGTCGAGCTGCACTTCGCGCACGGCTACCTGATGCACCAGTTCCTCTCCCCACTCGCCAACGGTCGCGATGACCGTTACGGAGGCGCCCTGGAGAACCGCATGCGCCTGCCGCTCGAGGTGTTCGACGCGGTGCGCGAGGTCTGGCCAGCCGAGCGCCCGCTCGGTGTGCGCATCTCGGCGACCGACTGGGTCGACGGTGGCTGGGACCTCGAGCAGAGCTGCGCGCTCGGCGACGAACTCAAGGCCCGCGCCTGCGACTGGATCGACGTCTCCTCCGGTGGTCTCTCGCCACACCAGAAGATCCCTCTCGGCCCGGGCTACCAGGTGCCGCTGGCTCGTGACGTGCGGGCCCGCGTGGGCCTGCCGACCATCGCCGTCGGGCTGATCACCGAGCCTGCCCAGGCCGAGGCGATCGTCGCCGACGGCGATGCCGACCTGGTCGCGCTGGCGCGTGGCATGCTGTGGGACCCGCACTGGCCGTGGCACGCCGCGGCCGAACTGGGCGCCCAGGTCGATGCGCCACCGCAGTACTGGCGTGCACCGCCGCGCGAACACAAGGCACTGTTCCACGACGGTCGCTTCGGCATGCGCTGAAGCACACGAGGGGAGTGTCCATGAACACCGCCGACCGCAGCTGGATGGACGAGGCGATCCGGCGTATCGAGGCCGACTTCAACCGCTCCGCGGACACCCACCTGTTCCGCGTCGAGGTGCCGTCGCTGACGGGCATCACGCTCTACTTCAAGGACGAGTCGCACCACCCGACCGCGAGCCTCAAGCACCGTCTCGCGCGATCGCTGTTCCTCTACGCCCTGTGCAACGGCTGGATCGGACCGCGCACCACGGTGATCGAGGCCTCGTCCGGCAGCACCGCGGTCTCAGAGGCCTATTTCGCACGCCTTCTGGGGCTGCGCTTCATCGCGGTGGTGCCGCGCGCGACCTCGCACGAGAAGATCGCCCAGATCGCCTTCTACGGTGGCGAGGCGCATTTCGTCGACCCACCCGAAACCATCTACGACGCGGCACAGCGGCTCGCCGACGAGACCGGCGGCCACTTCATGGATCAGTTCACCTACGCCGAGCGCGTGACCGACTGGCGCGGCAACAACAACATCGCCGAGTCGATGTTCGCGCAGATGGCCAAGGAGGAGCACCCGGCACCCGACTGGGTCGTCTGCGGCGCTGGCACCGGTGGCACCTCGGCGACCCTCGGGCGCTACGCCCGCTACCGCGGCTACCCGACCCGCCTGTGCGTGGTCGACCCCGAGAACTCGGTGTTCTACGACTTCTATCACGGTGGCGACCGCGGCCTGACCTGTGCTCGGCCGTCATGCATCGAGGGCATCGGCCGGCCACGCGTCGAGCCCTCATTCATCCCTGAGGTGATCGACCGCATGATCCGCGTGCCCGACGCCTCGTCGATCGCCGCGGCACGCTTCCTCGAGGGGGTGCTCGGCCACCGTTACGGCCCCTCCACCGGCACCAACCTGCACGGTGCGGTGGAGCTGGCTGCCGAACTGGCCGCCGCGGGCCGCGAGGGCGCCATCGCGACGCTGATCTGCGACGCCGGCAACCGCTACCTCGACAGCTGTTACGACGACGGCTGGGTCAAGGACCAGGGCTTCGACCTCGCACCCTGGCTGGCGCGCTACGCGCACTTCTGGGACACCGGACGATGGAACCCGGCGGTGGAGTGAACAACACGCGGCCGGCGCAGAAGGCCACGCGAGGAGAAGCGAGTCGATGACCACCGCCCCCGACCGTCTGCGCTCCCTGCTGGCCCAGCCCGGCATCCGCGTGATGCCCTGCTGCTTCGACGCCCTCTCCGCGCGCCTGATCGAGGCGGCCGGTTTCGAGCTCACCTTCATGAGCGGCTTCGCGGTCTCGGCGACCCAGCTCGGCGCACCCGACACCGGGCTGATCTCCTACGGCGAAATGCTCGACCAGGGACGGCGCATCTGTGACGCGGTACGCCTGCCGGTGCTCGGCGACGGCGACACGGGCTACGGCAACGCGATGAATGTGCGCCGCACCGTGGCCGGCTATGCGCGCGCCGGGTTCGCCGCGGTGATGATCGAGGACCAGGTGATGCCGAAGCGTTGCGGCCACACCCGCGGCAAGGCGGTGGTCGATCGCGAGGAGGCGTACGACCGCATCCGCGCCGCGGTCGATGCGCGCGACGAGGAGGCCGACATCCTGATCCTGGCGCGCACCGATGCCCGCCATGGCCACGGCCTCGGTGAAGCGATCGCGCGTGCGCAGCGCTTCGCCGAACTCGGCGCCGACATCCTGTTCGTCGAAGCGCCGCAATCGGTCGACGAGATGCGCACCGTCTGCAACGAGGTCCCGGGTGTGCAGATGGCCAACATGGTCGAGGGCGGGAAAACGCCGTTGCTGCCGGCCGACGAGCTCGCCGATCTCGGCTACCGCATCGCCGCCTATCCACTGACGCTGCTAAGCAGCGCGGTGCAGGCGATGCAGGAGGCGCTCGTTGCACTCCAGGGCGGCCACCCTCCGACGCAAGGGCTGATGGATTTCGAGGAGCTCAAACGCACCGTGGGCTTCGACGACTACTACGCGGCCGAGGCGCGCTACGTACGCGACCCGTCGCGATCCGAAGACTAGCTGCTGCCGAGCAGCACCTGGCCCAGCGCCAGGACTCCAAACAGCGCGAACAGCGCCGCCGCCGCCCGGTGCATCCAGTGGCGTGGCAGGCGTCGCAGCAGCGTGGTGCCGACCGCGATGCCGATCGCCGAGACCGCCCACAGCGCCAGCGTGCCACCGACGAACACCGACCAGACCGCACCGCTGCCAGCGGCCAGCGCGATCAGTGCGAGCTGGGTCTTGTCGCCGAGCTCGGCGACGAAGATCAACGTGAAGCTGGCGACGAAGGCGCTGCGGCCGTCGACCGCCTCGCCCTCCTCCTCGTCCTCACCGTCCGCCTCGCACCACGAGCGCCAGGCGAAAAACAGGAACAGCAGGCCGGCGGCGACCAGCACCAGCTCGGTCGGCACGTAGCGGTAGAGCGCGGCGCCAACGCCGATGGCGAGCAGGTTGAGCACCAGGAAGGCGCTGAATACCCCGGCGACGACCGGGCGCACCGGGTAGCGGTGCGCCAGCGTCATGGTCATCAGCTGGGTCTTGTCACCGAGCTCGGCCAGGAACAGCAGCACAAAGGCCGACGTGATCGCGGCGAGGTCCACGCCCAGCCCGCCTAGCTTCGTGCCCGGCTGCCAAAAAGGCCGTCAGCCAACAGCAGCACCACGCCGCAGCTGATCGCGCTGTCGGCGACGTTGAACGCCGGCCAGTGCCAGCCGGCGGCGTGGAAGTCGAGAAAATCGATCACGTAGCCGTAGGCGACGCGATCGACCAGGTTGCCCACCGCGCCACCGAGCACCAG
>JAACFL010000104.1 GCA_009937385.1 Gammaproteobacteria bacterium
ATTGGTCAGCAGATAGCGGTCGGCCAGAGCGCGGTATTCGATGCGGTGGCGCTGGTAGAGCGTCGCGACGCTGCTGTCCCAGAGCATGTCGCGCGGTTCGTAGACCTCGATCTGCAACTCGACCACCAGCGGCACCCCGCTCTCGAGCGCCTCGATCGCCTCGGGCGTGAAGTCGAAGGCGACGCGTGCATCGAGCAGGTAGACCTCCTCGACCAAGCGGGTGCTCGCCTCGAGAATCCTGAAGCGCGAATCCGTCGCCTCACTTTGTGCAAGCACTGACGGGATCTGCCAGGCCAGGACCAGTACGAGCGCGGCGACTGTTAGTTGGCCGCGCGCGTCACGGAGTGCGGTGGCAAGGCTCATGGGCGGCACGCTGGGGGCGGGGATTCAGCCCCGGTGTCGCAACCGGGCGTAGTAGAAGCCATCCATGCCGTCCTCCCCCGGCAGGATCTGTCGGCCGTGGCGGCAGGGGTGGCCCCATTCGGCGTCGATCTCGTGCTCTTGGGCATCCGCGTGTGCTGCAAGGAAGTTGCTGATCTGCTTGTCGTTCTCGTCAGGCAGCACCGAGCAGGTAGCATACAGCAGGGACCCGCCGGGCGCGACCAGCGGCCACAGCGACGTAAGCAGTCGGGCCTGCTCCGCGGCCAGCTTAGGCAGGTCGTCGGGACGTCGCAGCAGCTTGATGTCGGGGTGGCGACGGATCACCCCGCTGGCGGAGCACGGGGCGTCGAGCAGCACCGCGTCGAACGGCGCGCCGTCCCACCAGCTTTCGGGGGTGCCCGCATCTGCGGTCAGCACCGTTGCCCGGCAGCCGGTGCGCTGCAGGGTCTCGTGCAGCCGCACCAGCCGCGCCTCCGAGCGGTCGATCGCGACCAGCTCCCCTGGCGCCGGCCGCCGCTCGAGCAGCGCGGCGCTCTTGCCGCCGGGCGCCGCGCAGGCGTCGAGGACGCGCGCTCCGGCCGGCGGCGCGAGCAGCGGTGCGGCGAGCTGTGCCGCACCGTCCTGAACCGACACGTCACCGTCGGCGAAGCCCGGCAGCCGCTCGACATCGCACGGGTCGGTGAGCTGCAGCCCGGTGTCGGTGTACGGAATGGGCGTCGACGCCAGCCCGGCCTCGTGCAGCCTGGCCTGGTAGGCGTCGCGCTCGACATGCGACAGGTTGACCCGAAGCGCCATCGGTGCGCGGTCGTTGTTGGCCATGGCGATGGCCTGCCACTGCCCGGGCCAGGCGTCATGCAGCCGGTCGAGCAGCCAGCCGGGATGGGCCAGCGCGACGGCAGGTTCCCGGTCCACCGCATCCTCGAGCGTCTCGCGCTCGCGCAGGTAGCGTCGCAGCGCCGCATTGAGCAGGCCGCTTGCCCAGCGCTTGCCGAGGGTGCCCGCCCCGGCCACGGTCTCGGCCACCGCGGCGTGATCGGGGATGCGCATCTGCTGCAGTTGGTAGAGCCCGATCAGCAGCAGCGCGCTGACGTCGCTGTCACGCTTGCGTATCGGGCGGTGCAGCAGCCGTGAGGCGAGGGCGGCCAGGCGCGGTTGCCAGCGCAGCGTGCCGTAGCAGAGTTCGCTGACCAGCGCCCGTTCGCCCGGGGCCACGCTGGCGAGCGCCTTCGGCAGTGCGTTGTCGAGCGAGGCGCCGTCGCGCAGCAGGCAGGCCAGAGCGCGGGCGGCCGCCGGGCGGGCCTGCATGCGACTACTCCAGGATCAGGCCGGCAAGGGCGCGGCCGTTGGCGAAGTCACCGGCGCGCATCGCGCGCTTGCCGGGCGGTTGCACCTGCAGCAGGCGCAGCAGGCCATCGCCGCAGGCGACGTCGACGCCGTCCGGGCCGGCGCGGACGATGTGGCCCGGTGGTTCGGCCTGGCCTTGCAGCGGCACGGCCTGCCAGACACGCAGCGGGGCGTCCTCGAGTCGCGCCTCCGCCACCGGCCAGGGGTTCAGGGCGCGCACCTGGCGATCCAGGTCGCGGGCCGGCCTGCGCCAGTCCAGGGGTGCCTCGGCCTTGCTGAGTTTCTCGGCGTAGGTCGCCTCGGCATCGTCCTGCACCTCGGGTGTGAGCTCCCCGGCATCGAGCGCGGCGAGGGTGGTCACCAGCAGGCGCGCTCCGAGGTCCGCCAGCCGGTCGTGCAGCCCCCCGGCCGATTCGGTGTCGTCGATCGGCAGCGACTCGCGGGCCAGCATCGGGCCGGTGTCGAGCCCGCGCTCCATCTGCATGATGGTGATGCCGGTCTCGGCGTCGCCTGCCAGCACGGCCCGCTGGATCGGAGCCGCGCCGCGCCAGCGTGGCAGCAGCGAGGCGTGCACGTTGACGCAACCGAGACGCGGCGCCGAAAGGACCTCCGGCGGCAGGATCAGGCCGTAGGCGACCACCACCATGACGTCGGCGCCGAGTCTGGACAGCGCCTGCTGCGCTTCCGGGTCGCGCAGCGTTCGTGGCTGGCGCACCTGGAGTTCGTGGGCGAGGGCGCACTGCTTGACCGGACTGGGGCGCAGCTGGCGACCGCGCCCGGCCGGCCGGTCCGGTTGGGAGTAGACCGCGACCACGTCGTGCCGCGCCGCGAGCAGCGCCTCGAGGGTCGGGACGGCGAACTCCGGGGTGCCCGCGAAGATCACCCGCAACGGGCGGTCGGCAGGGCTCACAGAGTCTGGCGCTCGCGCTTCTCCAGGCGCTTGCGGATCCGGCCACGCTTCATCTCGGAGAGGTAGTCGATGAAGAGCTTGCCCTCGAGATGGTCCATCTCGTGCTGGATGCAGACCGCCAGCAGGCCCTCGGCATCGAGGCTGAAGGCTGCGCCATCGCGGTCCAGCGCAGCGACGGTGATGCGGTCCGCGCGACGGACCTTCTCGAACACCCCGGGCACCGACAGGCAGCCCTCTTCCATCTCCTCGATGCCGTCAGCCACCTTGATCACGGGATTGATCAGGCACAGCGGCTGGTCCTTGTCCTCGGAGAGGTCGATGACGATCACCCGGCGATGAACGTTGACCTGGGTCGCGGCCAGGCCGATGCCGGGTGCCGCGTACATGGTCTCGAACATGTCGTCGATCAGCTGGCGCACGGTTTCGTCGACCTCGTCGACCGGGGCCGCACGGGTCCGCAGGCGCGGATCCGGGAAGTGGAGTACATTCAGTAGTGACATCAGAGGTTTCGGTGATATCTTGCGGATTGGACTGGCATTTACCAGACCGGCCAGGAATTATACGCTACACTAGTGGCCGTACCGGATTTTCCGATAGACTCGCAATAACAACGACCGAGGGAACGCCGCGATGTTCATTTCCAGGTTGCTTGGAGTGCTGGCGGGGGTCGTACTCGTCGGCACCGTCGCTGCACAGGATGTGCTCCTGCGCTCAGACGCTCCGCAGGAGTACGTAGTCAAGAAGGGCGACACGCTGTGGGACATCTCCGCGATGTTCCTCGAGCAGCCCTGGTTGTGGCCCGAGATCTGGTACGTCAACCCACAGGTCGAGAACCCGCACCTGATCTACCCGGGTGACAAGCTCTACCTGGTCTGGGTCGACGGTCGTCCGATGCTGCGTCGCGGTGACGGCAAGCTCTCGCCGCAGGTGCGCAGCGAGCCGATCGACCAGGCGATCCCGGCGATCCCGCTCGAGTACATCCTGCCGTTCCTGGATCGCTCCAAGGCGGTCCTGACCCGTGAGGAGATCGATTCCGCGCCCTACATCGTGCATTTCCGCGAGGACCGCGTGATCGGCGACGAGGGCACGCTCGCCTACGTACGCAAGTTCGACGAGGGCGCCCCGCTCGAGCACCTGATCTTCCGCGATGGCGAGGAGCTGCGCGACCTCGAGACCGGTGAGGTGCTCGGCTACCACATCAACCACGTCGGCGGCGCCGCGACAGGCGATCCGCATCGGCGACCGCCTGCTCGAGGCGACCGACGCCAACCTGCCGCGCAACTTCTACCCGCGCGCCCCGGAGCGCGCGGTCAATGGCCACATCATCTACGCGCCGGAGACGGTCAAGAAGGTCGGGCAGTACCGCACCCTGATCATCGATCGCGGCGAGCGTGACGGTCTCGAGCCGGGCCACGTGCTGTTCGCCTACACCGCGAGCAAAGCGATCGACGACTCGACGCAGAACGTCGGCGACTGCCACATCTACATCCGGCGCAAGCCGGGTTGTGTCGACCTGGCGCCGGGGGAGAAGCGCGAGCAGGTCATCATCCCTCGCGAGTTGGCGGGGCTGGTGATGGTCTACCAGACCTTCGAACGCGTCAGCTACGCGCTGGTCATGAAGGAAGAGTATCCGATCAACGTGTCCGACGAGGTCGGAAGCCCGAACCAGTAGATCATCCGGCCTGGCCACGCGGCCGGGCCGTCACTCACGCACATGGAGGTGCGGAGGTGAACCAAGCATGGAAGCGTCCCTGCCGGACGATGCCGGCGCCTGGCTGACCCTGAACCGGGTGCCGGGACTCGGCTCACGCACCTTCTGCCAGTTGCTCGGTCGCTGCCCCGATCCCGAGGCGCTGCTCGCCGCGTCGCCGGCGCGCCTGCGCGAACTGGGCGTGCCGGATCGCCTCCGGCGGGCCCTGCGGCAGGCCGACCGGGCCGCCGCGCTCACCGACCTGGCCTGGCTCGAAGCCCCCGGACGCGGACTGCTGACGCTGGCCTGCGCCGATTACCCCCCGGCGCTGCTCGCCAGCCCCGACCCGCCACCCCTGCTGTTCCTCCAGGGGGTACGCGAGGTGCTGGCCGCGCCCGCGGTTGCCGTCGTCGGCAGCCGCAATCCCACCGCCAGTGGCACGGCGCTCGCGCGACGCCTGGCCGGTGGTCTCGCAGAAGCCGGCTACGCGGTCGTCAGCGGGCTCGCCGCGGGCATCGACGGTGCGGCGCACCGCGGCGCACTCGACGCCGGTGGCCCCACCCTCGCCGTGGTGGGCAACGGCCTCGATCGGGTCTATCCACGTGCGCACCGCTCACTGGCCGGCGAGGTGGCCGCCAGCGGCCTGCTGCTCTCCGAACACTCTCCCGGCACGCCGCCGGCGCGGCACCACTTCCCGCGCCGCAACCGGATCATCGCCGGCCTGGTGGCGGGGGTGCTGGTGGTCGAGGCGGCACCGCGCAGCGGTTCGCTGATCACCGCACGGCTCGCCGCCGAGGCCGGCCGCGATGTGTTCGCGGTGCCAGGCTCCGTGCTCAATCCGCTGGCCAGGGGCTGTCACGCGCTGCTGCGGGAGGGCGCGCGGCTGGTCGAGGGGCTTGACGACCTGCTCGAGGAGCTGCCGCCGGTCAGGCCAGGGGCCGTGCTGCCTGCGCCCTCGAGCGCCCAGCCCGTTGTCGACGATCCTCGCGACCGCGCACTGCTGCGCGAGCTGCGCGCCGGGCCGGCATCGGTCGATGCGCTGGTCGCGGCGACCGCGCTCGGTGCCGGCGAGGTCACCGCGCGGCTGCTGGCCCTGGAACTCGGCGGCCATGTATCATCGGAGCCAGGCGGCCGTTTCTGCCTGCTGCCGGGGGCCTAGAGATGAAGAGCGACGTGCTCGAACTGCTCGTCTACCTGTTCGAGCACTACATGGATGACGACGGCGACCACCTCCCGGACGAGGAGGGGCTGCGCGACGAGCTGCAGCAGGCCGGTTTTCGCCTGCAGGACATCCGCAAGGCGTTCGCCTGGCTCGGCGACCTCGCCGACCGCCCCGAAGGACTCGGCACCACGGCCACCGCCTCTGCCCTGCGTCACTACGACGAGACCGAGCTGACCCGGCTCGACCCCGAGTGCCGCGGTTTCCTGCTGTTCCTGGAGCAGAACGGGGTGCTCAACCCGGTCAGCCGCGAGCGTGTCATCGACCGGCTGATGGCCCTCGAGGGCGACCTGATCTCCCTCGAGCACGTCAAGTGGGTGGTGCTGCTGGTGCTGTTCAGCGAGCCCGGCGAGGAGGCCGCTTTCGCCTGGATGCATGAGCTGGTCTACGACAGCGAACCGGCCGGCGACTTCCTCCACTGAGTCTTTCCCGGGCTACGCCCGGGAGCCTTGAACCCATTCCGGCAGTGGTTGCCGGCACCCGTCGTGATGCCTATGCTTGGCCCCTCCCGGCCCAGCGGGGCCGCGCCTGATCTGCGAGAACATGGGCAAGAACCTGGTCATTGTCGAGTCGCCTGCGAAGTGCAAGACGCTGAAGAAGTACCTCGGCAAGGAGTTCGAGGTGCTGGCTTCGTACGGTCACGTCCGCGATCTGGTGCCCAAGGAGGGCGCGGTCGACCCGGACACCGACTTCGCGATGCGCTACGAGGTGATCGAGCGGAACGAGAAGCACGTCAACGCCATCGCCAAGGCGGCGCGCAAGGCCGAGGCGCTCTACCTCGCGACTGACCCCGACCGCGAGGGTGAGGCGATCTCCTGGCATCTCTATCAGCTGCTCAAGGACAAGGGGGTGCTCAAGGAGAAGCCGGTCCAGCGGGTGGTGTTCCACGAGATCACCAAGCGCGCGATCGACGAGGCGATGGCCCATCCGCGCGAGCTGTCACAGGAGCTGGTGGATGCCCAGCAGGCGCGTCGTGCGCTCGACTACCTGGTCGGGTTCAACCTCTCGCCGCTGCTGTGGAAAAAAGTGCGTCGCGGGCTCTCGGCCGGCCGCGTGCAGAGCCCCGCGCTGCGCATGATCGTCGAGCGCGAGGAGGAGATCGAGGCGTTCGTCGCCCGCGAGTACTGGACTCTCGACGCCGACCTCGACAAGGACGGCCAGGCGTTCAGCGCACGCCTGACCTACCTCGACGAGCGCAAGCTCGATCAGTTCGACCTCCACGACGAGGCGGGCGCGACTCGTGCCACGGAGACGATCGCCGCTGCCGCCAGCGGCCGGCTGACGGTCGAGAAAGTCGAGCGCAAGCAGCGCCGGCGCAACCCGGCACCGCCGTTCATCACCTCGACGCTGCAGCAGGAAGCCGCGCGCAAGCTGCGCTTCACCACCCAGCGCACCATGCGCACCGCCCAGCAGCTCTACGAGGGCGTCGACATCGGCCACGGCGAGCAGGTCGGCCTGATCACCTACATGCGTACCGATTCGGTCAACCTCTCCGCCGAGGCGCTCGACGACCTGCGCGCGCTGATCGCCGAGCGCTACGGTGCCGGGCAACTGCCCAAGGCGCCGCGGCAGTTCAAGACCAAGGCGAAGAATGCGCAGGAGGCGCACGAGGCGATCCGGCCCACGACCGCCACGCACACCCCCGAGTCGCTGAAGGCGCACCTGACCCCCGATCAGCTGAAGCTCTACGAGCTGGTCTGGAAACGCGCGGTGGCGTGCCAGATGAACCATGCGACCATCAACACGGTGGCCATCGACCTCACGGCCGGGGCCGGCGACCGCTTTCGCGCGACCGGCTCGACGGTCGTCGATCCGGGCTTCATGGCCGTCTACCTCGAGGGGGTCGACGACTCCAAGGAGGACAGCGACGAGAAGATGCTGCCGCCGCTCGAGGCGGGCGAGAAGCTCGAGCTCAAGGCGCTGCGTCCCGAGCAGCACTTCACCGAGCCGCCACCGCGCTTCAGCGAGGCGAGCCTGGTCAAGGCGCTCGAGGAGCACGGCATCGGCCGGCCGTCGACCTACGCCTCGATCATCAAGACGCTGCAGGATCGCGAGTACGTGGTACTCGACAAGCGACGCTTCATGCCCACCGACGTCGGCCGCGTGGTCAGCCGGTTCCTGACCAAGCACTTCACGCGCTACGTCGACTACGACTTCACCGCGCGCCTCGAGGACGAACTCGACGCGGTGTCGCGTGGCGAGGAGTCGTGGAAGCCGTTGATGCGCGAGTTCTGGGGCCCGTTCCACGAACTGATCGAGGAGAAGGACCGCACGGTCACGCGCAGCGACGTCACCACCGAGCCGCTCGACGAGGTGTGTGAGAAATGCGGCCGACCGCTGGTGATCCGGCTCGGCAAGCGTGGCCGCTTCGTCGGCTGCACCGGCTACTTCGACAAGGAGAACCCGTGCGACTACACCCGCGACCTCGGCGAGGGCGGGAGCAGCGCCGAGCCCGAGAAGATCGAAGGGCGGCAGTGCCCGAAGTGCGATGGCGACCTGCTGGTGCGCAACGGGCGCTACGGCAAGTTCGCCGGCTGTGCCAACTATCCCGAGTGCCGTCACATCGAGCCGCTCGAGCGGCCCACCGACACCGGCGTCGCCTGCCCGCAGTGCGGCAAGGGCACGCTGATGGCACGCAAGTCGCGCCGCGGCAAGCCGTTCTACTCCTGTTCCACTTACCCCAAGTGCGATTACGCGGTCTGGAATCCACCCCTGGCAGAGCCCTGCCCGGAGTGCGCCTGGCCCATCCTGACCGTCAAGACCACCAAGTCCCGCGGCACCGAGCGTGTCTGCCCGCAGCGGGAGTGTTCCTACAGTGAGGCGGTACCCGAAGAGGCCGAGGCCGGCTGATCTCATCCGCTACGACTATCCACGGAGAGCCAAGCAATGTCCCAAACGTTCGTTGCCGTGTTGATGGGGTCCGATTCGGACCTTCCGGTCATGGAGTCCACCTTCGACGTGCTGCGCCGACTCGGCGTGCCGTTCGAGGCCAAAGTCACCTCGGCCCACCGTACGCCGGCCGCGACCCATGCCTACGTCAAGGATGCCGAGGCCCGGGGTTGCGGGGTATTCATCGCCGCCGCCGGCATGGCCGCCCACCTCGCCGGCACCGTCGCCGGGCTGACCCTGAAACCGATCATCGGCGTGCCGATGCCGGGTGGCGTCCTCGATGGCGTCGACGCGCTGCTGTCGACCGTGCAGATGCCCGGCGGGGTGCCGGTGGCCAGCGTCGCGGTCGGTAAGGCCGGGGCCAAGAATGCCGGCTACCTCGCCGCGCAGATCCTCGCCACCGCCGACGCGGCGCTCGGCGAGCGCCTGGTCGCGGAGCGCGCCGAGGCGGCCGAGGCCGTGCTGGCCAAGGACGCGAAACTGCAGGCGAAACTCGGCTGAGGGCTGCATGACGCACTGGCGGTTGCGCCTGGCGGCCCGGGCGGTCCGGCGTGGTGGCGTCATCGCCTACCCGACCGAGGCGGTCTACGGCCTCGGCTGCGACCCGCGCGACCCGGTCGCGGTGCTCGACCTGCTGGCGCTGAAGTCACGACCGGTGCACAAGGGCCTGATCCTGATCGCCGCCGACTTCGCCCAGCTGCGACCCTTCGTCCAGGAGGCCGCGGTCGAGCGCATGGCGGAGGTGCTGGCGAGCTGGCCGGGCCCGCACACCTGGCTGCTGCCGGCGCGGGCGCAGACCCCGGAGTGGCTCACCGGCGAACACCCGAACCTCGCGGTACGGGTCACCGCCCATCCCGTGGCGCGCGCGCTGTGCCGGATCGTCGGGCCGCTGGTCTCGACCAGCGCCAACCCTTCGGGACGGCAACCGGCACGCGACCCATTGACCGTGCGCCGCTACTTTGGCGACGCGCTCGACCTGGTCGTCACCGGTCCGGTCGACCGGACGCGCGGTCCCAGCGCGATCCGGGACGCCGCCAGCGGGCGGCTGCTGCGCGTCGGCTGAATTGATTCCCTTTGCCGCCACGCTGGCCGCGCTGGCGCCCGTCTTCCTGCTGATCCTGTTCGGCCACCTGATGAAGCGTGGCGGCTTCCCCGGCGATGGATTCTGGATACCCGCCGAGCGGCTGACCTACTACGTGCTGTTCCCCGCGTTGCTGGTCGGCAACCTGGCCCGTGCCCCGCTCGCCGACGTCTCGCTGGGGCCGTTCGCGCTGGCGCTTGTCGCGAGCTGGAGCGCGGTCGCGCTGGCGCTGCTGCTGTTGGGGCGGTGGTTGACGATGGACGGACCGGGGTTCACCTCGGTGGTGCAGGGCGGCATCCGCTTCAACACCTACGTCGGGCTGGCCGCCGCCGAGGCGCTCTTCGGCACGGCCGGGCTGACCCTCGCCGCGGTGGTGATCGCGGTGCTGGTGCCACTGGTCAACGTGCTGTGTGTCGGCGTGCTCAACCGTCACGGCAGTGCCGGGATGCCCGGCTGGGGCGCGGTGTTGCGTGGGCTGGCGAGCAATCCCCTAATCCTCGCCTGCCTGCTGGGCATCCTGCTCAACGCCAGCGCGGTGGGCCTGCCGTGGGGCAGCGGCGAAGTGCTCGACATCATCGCGCGAGCCGCGCTGCCGCTCGGTCTGTTGGCGGTTGGGGCCGGGCTCGACGCGCGCACCATCCGGGATCGCCACGGCGCGGTCGTCGCCGTCAGTGCGGTCAAGCTGGTCGGCCTGCCGCTGGTGGCGTTCGCGGTCGCGTGGTCGCTGGGCCTGCCGCCGGCGGAGCGCGCCATCGCGGTGCTGTTCGCGGCGCTGCCGACCGCCCCCTCGGCCTACATCCTGGCCCGCCAGATGGGCGGCGACGCGCAGCTGGTGGCCGGCATGCTGACGCTGCAGACGATCGCCGCGGTGTTGACGCTGCCGCTGATGCTGGCCTGGCTCGCGTGACGCGGGATTACTTGCCCTTGTCGAGCACCGTCTCGAGCTGCTCGCACAGGGTCCTGAGCACCGCGACCCGCGCGTAGCGCTTGTCGTTGCCCTCGATCAGCGTCCACGGCGCGAGGCGCGTGCTGGTGCGCTCGACCATGTCGTTGACCGCCTGTTCGTAGTCGTCCCAGCGCTCGCGATTGCGCCAGTCCTCGTCGGTCAGTTTCCACGCCTTGTGCGGGGTCACCTCGCGCAGCCGGAAACGCTCGAGCTGCTCGTGGGCGGTGATGTGCACCCAGTACTTGACCAGGACCGTGCCGTACTCGACCAGCTGCTCCTCGAAGTCGTTGATCTCGGCGTAGGCGCGCATCCACTCGGTTTCGGTGGCGAAGCCCTCGACCCGCTCGACCAGCACGCGGCCGTACCAGCTGCGGTCGAACACGGTGATGCGCCCGGCGCGCGGTAGATGGCGCCAGAAGCGCCACAGGTAGTGCTGGGCGCGCTCCTCGTCGGTCGGCGCCGCGATCGGGATCACCTGGTAGCTGCGCGCGTCGATCGCCGCGGTGATGCGCCGGATGGCGCCGCCCTTGCCGGCGGCGTCCCACCCCTCGAACAGCAGCAGCGCGGAGAGCTTGCGCTCGCGTGCGGCGCGGTGGAGCTTGTTGAGTTGCCCCTGGTAGCGGTTGAGCTCGTGGTTGTAGTCCTTCTTGCCGAGCTTCTTGGTCATGTCGAGGCTCGACAGGACGGTCGGCAGGCCGGGCTGGTCCGGACTCTCGGTGGTTGAGGCCGTGGCCTCCTCGTCCTCTGCCTCGCTGGCATCGGCGAGCCGCTCGGCCAGCGCCTCCTGGGCGAGCGCCGCCTCGGCCTCGCGGTGCACCCTGGCAACATCCTGGCGTCGCTTGATCAGCTTCAGGTGCTTCTCGATGGACTCGCTGATCAGGGTGCCGACCTGGGTGCTGCTGTAACCGAGGTCGAAGCCCTCGATGATGCGCCAGGGCGCGTGGCCGGTGCTGGTCTTGCGGATGGTGCGCTCGGCGGCCTCGATGAAGCGGTCGTAGAG
>JAACFL010000298.1 GCA_009937385.1 Gammaproteobacteria bacterium
CCAAGATGCGTGGCGAGTGGTTCCTGACCGGTGACGTCGGCTACCGGGACGCGGAGGGCTACCTCTGGTTCGTCGGTCGCCAGGACGACGTCATCTCGAGCGCCGGCTACCGCATCGGTCCCGGCGAGATCGAGGACTGCCTGATCCGCCACCCGGCGGTCGCCCAGGCGGCGGTGATCGGCGTGCCCGACGAGCTGCGTGGGCAGATCATCAAGGCGTTCATCGTCCCGGCCGTGGGCGTCGCCCCCGACGACGAGCTGACCGCCGACATCCAGCGCCAGGTCAAGCAGCAGCTCGCCGCCTACGAGTACCCGCGCATGATCGAGTACATCGACGCGCTGCCGCTGACCACGACCGGCAAGGTGCGACGCAATGAGCTGCGCCAGCGCGAGCTCGACAAGATCGAGGAGAGTGGCCAGTGACCGACCGCACCGACATCCCGACCCTGAGTCGCATTCTGCGGCGCCACCGCAGCATCGCCATCGTCGGGCTCTCGGCGAACTGGCACCGGCCGAGTAACTTTGCGGCGAAGTACCTGCAGCAGCACCGTTACCGGGTCATTCCGGTCAACCCGGCGTACGAAGAGGTGCTGGGCGAGCGTTGCTATCCCGACCTGAAATCGATCCCTGAACCGGTCGAGGTCGTCAACATTTTCCGCCGCGCCGACGACGTGCCCCCGATCGTCGAGGATGCCATCGCCATCGGCGCCAAGGTGATCTGGATGCAACTCGGCGTGGTGAACGCCGACGCCGCGGCGCGGGCGCGCGAGGCCGGACTGAAGGTGGTCATGGATCGCTGCATGAAGATCGAGCACGCGCGCCTGTTCGGCGGACTCAACTTCATCGGCGTCAACACCGGCGTGATCACCGCGCACCGTCACCTGATCATCGAGAACTGAGGAGGGGCCTGTGGCCGACCACGATTTCGGATTCGAGACCCTCTGCCTGCATGCCGGCCAGGTCCCCGACGCGTCCACCGCGTCGCGCGCGGTGCCGATCTACCAGACCACCTCCTACGTGTTCAACGACACCGACCACGCCGCCAGCCTGTTCAACCTGCAGACCTTCGGCAACATCTACACGCGGCTGATGAACCCGACCAACGCCGCGCTCGAGGAGCGTATCGCCGCGCTTGAGAACGGACGGGCCGCGGTGGCTACGGCGTCGGGCATGTCGGCGCAGATGGTCGCGTTGCTGACCCTGCTCGAGGCGGGCGACCAGATGGTCGCCGCACGCACGCTCTACGGCGGCACCTACTCGCAGTTCGATGTCAGCTTCCGCAAGCTCGGCATCGAGACGGTGTTCGTCGATCCCGACGACCCGGAAAACTTCCGCCGCGCGATCACCGACAAGACCAAGCTGGTCTACGGCGAAACCATCGGCAACCCGGTCGGCAACGTGCTCGACCTCGAGGCGATCGCCGCGATTGCCCACGACGCCGGCGTGCCGTTCGTCATCGACAACACCTTCGCCACGCCCTACCTGTGCCGACCGTTCGACTTCGGCGCCGACATCATCGTCCACTCGGCGACCAAGTTCCTCGGCGGTCACGGCACCACCATGGGTGGGCTGGTCGTGGAGAAGGGCGATTTCGACTGGGGCAACGGCAAGTTCCCCGGCATGTCCGAGCCGTCTCCGGGTTACCACGGCGTGATCTTCCACGAGACGTTCGGCGACTTCGGCTTCACGCTGAAGGCGCGCGTCGAGACGCTGCGCACCTACGGCCCGGCGATGAGTCCGTTCAACGCCTTCATGCTGCTGCAGGGGGTCGAGACGCTGCCGTTGCGCATGGATCGTCACCTCACCAACGCCCAGGCCGTCGCCGAACACCTGCGCGATCATCCGCTGGTCAGCTGGGTGCAATACGCCGGGTTGCCCGACAACCCGTACCACGCGCTGGCGAAGAAGTACCTGCCCAAGGGCAGGCCGGCGTGCGCTTCATCGAGTCGCTGCAGTTCCTCAGCCACCTGGCCAACGTCGGCGACGCCAAGACGTTGGTCATCCATCCTGCGTCGACTACACACCGCCAGCTGAGTGAAGAGCAGCAGATAGCCGCCGGCGTCGGCCCCGACATGATCCGCCTGTCGATCGGGCTCGAGACGCTCGAGGACATCCTTTGGGATATCGACCAGGCGCTGGAGCGGTCTCAGGCAGGTTGAGTCCGAGCCCAGGCATTCCAGAGAAATTCGTCAGCGCGTGGCCTCACGCAAACGCCATCAATAAGGGAATAGAGCAGTGAAGATTGAAACCATGGCCATCCACGCCGGCTTCAGCCCGGACCCGACCACCAAGGCGGTCGCGGTGCCGATCTATCAGACCACCTCCTATGCATTCGACGACACCCAACACGGTGCCGACCTGTTCGACCTCAAGGTCGAGGGCAACATCTACACACGCATCATGAACCCGACCACCGCGGTGCTCGAGCAGCGCATCGCGGCGATGGAGGGCGGCATCGGTGCGTTGGCGCTCGCCTCAGGTCAGGCGGCGACCACCTACGCGTTGCTGACCATCGCCGAGGCCGGCGACAACTTCGTCACCGCGGCCAAGCTCTA
>JAACFL010000299.1 GCA_009937385.1 Gammaproteobacteria bacterium
CTACTCACGCCACCGGACGGCTGTGGGGGCATGCTCGTCGAGGCGGACATCGAGCAGGGTGTCATCGCGGTGCCGGTCGGCAAGTACGCCCGCCTTAACACGCGCATCTGTCGCCCGGTCGGGCTCGATGCGATCGACCGCCGGCGCGTCGTCCAGTTCATGGTCTCCAGCCTGGGCAAGGGCTACGACCTGGACAACGTCATCGACCTGGTCCGCTACCTGGTGCCGCTGCATGCGCCGGCACGTTACCGCAGGCGCCTGCTCGCACTCGGCAGCGGCGACCCGACGCGCTCGATCTGCTCGACGCTCATCGCACAGGCATTCCAGTCGGTCCGCTACCCGATCCTGCCCAGGGTCGAGTCGCTCGAAGGCAGCGCCGATGGCCGCAGGGCACGGGCCGAGATCATGCACATCCGGCACCACAGCCTATTCGTGCCGCGGGATTTCGACCTCTCGCCCTATTTCGACGTCGTCAAGCCGACCCTGGCCTCTCGCTTCGACTACAAGACGCTCGTCTGGAGCGATGAGCATCGACCGGAAGAGTGTCCGGGCAGTGTCCCGGAGGACCGCCAGGCAGCTGGACGTGAAGCAGCGCGTTCCGCCATGCGTGCTGGCAGCGTCCCATCGGCCCAGCGGACTCGCTCCATGGAAATTTCAACCGGGCTCTCCCCGAAGTCCCAACCCTGATCATCCAACGGCGGTATCACCATGAACGAAGTCGTCATCGCGGGTTACGCCCGTTCCCCGTTCACCTTTGCCCGCAAGGGCGAGCTGGCCCGGGTCCGGCCCGACGAGCTCACGGCGCAGGTCATCCGGGGGCTTCTCGAGCGCACCGGAGTCGATGCGGCCGACATCGAGGACCTGCTGCTCGGCTGCGCCTTCCCCGAGGGTGAGCAGGGGCTCAACGTCGCGCGCCTTGCCGGGTTCCTCGCCGGGTTGCCGCAGTCGGTGGCTGGGGCAACCATCAACCGCTTCTGCGGTTCGTCGATGCAGGCGATCCACGCCGCGGCCGGGGCGATCGCACTCGGTGCAGGCGAGCTGTTCCTGTGCGCCGGTGTCGAGTCGATGAGCCGCGTGCCAATGGCCGGCTTCAATCCAATGCCCCACCCGGACCTCTATGCCCGGTACCCGCAGGCCTACATGGGCATGGGCGAAACCGCAGAGAACGTGGCACGCAAGTACGGCATCTCTCGCGAGGCGCAGGAGGCGTTCGCGGTCACCAGCCAGGAGCGCGCCTCCCAGGCTCAGGCGGACGGCAAGTTCACCGATGAAATCATCCAGGTCAGCCACGGTGAGAATGTCGTCGATCGCGATGGCTGCATTCGTGCCGGGACCACGGCCGAGGCGCTGGCCGGGCTGGAGCCGGCATTCATCGCCGACGGCACCGTGACCGCCGGAACCTCGTCGCCACTGACCGACGGCGCCAGCGCGACGCTGGTCTGCTCCGCCGACTATGCCGCTTCACACGGCTTGCCGGTGCTGGCGAAGATCCGCAGCGTCGCCGTTGCCGGCTGCGCACCCGAGATCATGGGCATCGGCCCGGTGCTGGCCACGCGCAAGGCACTCGAGAGGGCCGGTCTTGCCATCGGCGACATCGACATCGTCGAGCTGAACGAGGCGTTCGCAGCCCAGGCGCTCGCCTGCATGCAGGAGCTCGAACTCGACCCCGGGCGGGTCAATCTCGATGGTGGCGCGATTGCCCTCGGTCACCCGCTCGGCGCGACCGGGGCCCGAATCACCGGCAAGGCGGCAACACTGCTGGTTCGCGAGGGCAAGCAGTTCGCGCTGGCCACTCAGTGCATCGGCGGCGGCCAGGGGATCGCCACCGTCCTGGAGGCCGGCTGATGGCCATCGAACGCGCCGCGGTGATCGGTGCCGGCGTCATGGGCGATCTGCTCGACATCGTTCCCGAGGGCGCGAAGCGGCGCAGCGCCGTTACCGAGGGGGCGCTGGAGAAGCTGAAGAAGGCGAAGCCGGCGGCCTTCATGCAGCGCCGTGCGGCGCGGCTGGTGATCCCGGGCAATGTCGAGGACGATCTCGGGCGGCTGGCCGAGGCCGACTGGATCATCGAGGCAGTGATCGAGGACCTCGGGATCAAGCGCGACCTCTACACGCGCATCGAAGCCGTGCGCAAGCCGGGCAGCATCGTCAGCTCCAACACCTCGACCATCCCGCTCGCCGCGCTCGTCGAGGGGCTGCCGGAACGTTTCGCGGGCGATTTCCTGATCACCCACTTCTTCAATCCACCGCGCTACATGCGGCTGTTCGAGCTGGTCACGGGGTTCGGCACGCGGCCCGAGGCGGTCGCGGCAATACGCGACTTCGCCGATCGCCGGCTCGGCAAGGGGGTCGTCGATTGTCACGACACCCCCGGTTTCATCGGCAACCGCATCGGCATCTACTGGTTGCAGTGCGCGGTCAGTGAGGCCCTCGCCATCGGTGTCCCGGTCGAGGAGGCCGACGCCGTGCTCGGCCGTCCGGCCGGCATCCCCAAGACCGGCGTGTTCGGCCTGCTCGACCTGGTCGGACTCGACCTGATGCCGCACGTGCTGGCCAGCATGCAGCAGCGCCTCGCCGACGACGACCCGTTCCACGAAGTGTTCACGGTGCCGGACCTGGTGCAGCGGATGATCGCCGACGGTTACACCGGCCGGAAGGGGAAGGGTGGCTTCTACCGGCTGAATCGCGATGGCGGACGCAAGGTCAAGGAGGTGATCGACCTCGTGACCGGCGATTACGCCCAGGCGCAACGGCCCAGAGTGGCCGCTGTTGCGGCGGCCCGTTCCGGAGGTCTGCGCGCGCTCGTGGAACACGACTCGGACGCGGGACGCTACGCCTGGCGGGTGCTGGCCAGGACGCTCGCCTACGCGGCCCGGCTGGTGCCGGAGATCGCCGACGACATCGTCGCCGTCGACGAGGCGATGCGCCTCGGCTACAACTGGACCTACGGCCCGTTCGAGCTGATCGACCGGCTCGGCAGCGGCTGGTTCGCCGAGCGTCTCGGCGAGGAGGGCCTGCCCGTTCCCGCGTTGCTCGAGACGGCCGCCGGGCGCCCGTTTTACCGCGTCGAGTCGGGACGCTCCGAGTACCTCGGTACGGACGGTGACTACCACCCCGTGCAACGCCCCGCGGGTGTCCTGCTGCTCGCCGATCTGAAGCGCATCGCGCAGCCGTTGGCACGCAACGGCTCGGCAAGCCTCTGGGACCTCGGCGACGGCGTGTTGTGCGTCGAGTTTCATACCAAGATGAACGCGCTCGATCCCGACGTCCT
>JAACFL010000105.1 GCA_009937385.1 Gammaproteobacteria bacterium
GGGCCTGGCCCGCGGAGTTCGGCAACTGCGCGCTGCGTCTGGCCGATGGCGATGGCAAGGTGCTCCAGTCGTTCTGGCTCAAGGAGGGCGCGGCGAGCCCGCCGTTCCCCCTCGGCACCGAACTGGTGCCGCGTCCCAGGCTCGAGGTGACGATCGACTACCTGGTGCTCGGCTTCACCCACATCCTGCCGCTGGGTCTCGACCACATCCTGTTCGTGCTCGGCCTGTTCCTGCTCAGCCTGCGCCTCGCGCCGATCCTGTGGCAGGTGACCGCGTTCACCATCGCCCACACCATCACGCTGGCGCTGACCATCTACGGCGTCGTGTCGTTGCCGGCCAGCATCGTCGAGCCGCTGATCGCGCTGTCGATCGCCTACGTCGGCCTCGAGAACATCCTGACCAACCGCCTGCACCCCTGGCGGGTGGTGATCGTGTTCGCCTTCGGCCTGCTGCACGGCATGGGCTTCGCCGGGGTGCTGACCGAGATCGGCCTGCCGGAGAGCGACTTCGTGATCGCGCTGCTGAGCTTCAATGTCGGCGTCGAGTTCGGTCAGCTCGCGGTGATCGTGCTGGCGCTGCTCGCGGTCGGCATGTGGCGCAGTCGTCCCTGGTACCGCGCACGGGTCGTGATCCCCGCATCCGCGGCGATCATGCTGGTCGGGCTCTACTGGACCGTCGAGCGGCTTGCCTGAAATCCACGAACAGGGCCGGATGGCGCGGCTATACTGAACCCGCCTGGCCGATCGGCGGGCACCCCTACCCGTTCACACAGGAGCGTGACATGGCCCAGAGCAACAATCCGTTCAACTTCGACCCGAGCAAGATGTTCACCGTCGATCCCCAGCAGATGATGACCCAGTGGCAGTCCGCGCTGGAGTCGATCAACCTGCCCGGTGTCGACATGGGCAAGATCCTCGACGCCCAACGCAAGAACGTCGAGGCGATCAGCGAGGCAAACCGCATCGCGCTGGAGGGCGTGCAGTCGCTGATGCAGCGCCAGGCTGAGATCATGCAGCAGTCGGTCGAGGAAGCGACCAAGATGATGCAGAGCTTCGATCCGGCCAGCGACCCGACCGAGCGCGTCGCCCAGCAGACCGCGCTGGCCCAGGAGGCGTTCCAGCAGGCGCTCGACCGCATGCGCGAGCTGGCCGAGATGGCCAACGCGTCACAGGCCGAGGCATTCGAGGCAATCCAGGCGCGCTTCAACGAATCCGTCGAGGAGATCCGCTCCGGCATCCAGAACGCCGGCAAGTGACACGTCGGGGCCGGCATGCGCCTGCAGCAGCAGGCCCATGCCGGCTCCAGCCCTCCCGCCGTTTCATCGCGCCCCGGTCGCGACCACCGTAACCACCAACCGACAGCACGGCATGATCGCCAACTGGCTGCGCAGAGTCTCGAAGTGGGGTGTGCTGGCGACGCTCACGGCACTGGCGCTGATCGTCGGCGTTGACGGCTGGCTGAGCCGCTCGCTGCCCGACCTTCGCCCCTGGCACGAGGGCGAGCGCCTGCCTGACTTCAGCTGGCGTGACGCCAGCGACTTCGATGCCTACCTCGCGTTCGAACAGGGGCTGTTCGAACGTCTAGCCGGTCTCGTGGCCAGCGAGTTCGTCAGCGAGGAATCATTCCCGCTGTTCCGCTACTCGGTTGGAAAACACCCGTTGCAGACGCGTTATGCGGGCGACTGGAATCGCACGACGGTGCTCGAGGCCACCGAGCCACGTGGCGTGTTCCTGATGGTGCACGGGCTCAGCGACTCGCCCTACTCGGTGCGCTCGATCGCGCTCGAGGTGCAGCGTCACGGCTACAGCGTGATCGCCCTGCGGTTGCCCGGGCACGGCACCATCCCGGGCGCGCTCGACGAAGTCGACTGGCGGGACTGGGTGGCGGCGGTGAAACTCGCCGCGGAGGCCGCGCGCGCCAGCCATCCCGACCTGCCGTTCTACTACCTCGGTTACTCCACCGGCGCGCCGCTCGGCCTGCACTGGGCTCTGTCACGCCTCGCGGAGGGTGCGTCACCGACCGAACTGCCGCGACGGATGTTCTTCCTGTCGCCAGCGCTCGGCATCAGCCCGCTGGCCCGCTTCGCCAACCTGCAGCGGACCATCAGCCACCTGTCGTACTTCCGCAAGTCGCGCTGGGCCTCGGTGCTGCCCGAGTTCGACCCGGTCAAGTACCAGTCCTTCGCCAAGAACGGCGCCCGCCAGCTGGCGACGCTGCTCGCCGAGGTGCACGCCCAGCTGCAGGAACTGAAGTCGAATCCAGTGTTCGAACGGTTGCCACCGATCACCAGCTTCCAGTCGGTGGTCGACGAGACCGTGAGCACCTACGACCTCGTCGACCTGCTCTATGGAACCCTCGACGACCCACACAGCGAGCTGGTGCTGTTCGACATCAACCGCATCGCATCGCTCGCGCCGTTCATGACCTACTCTCCGGAGCGACTGATCGAGGCGCTGCAGCGTCAGGCGACCAATCGCTGGACGCTGACGCTGATCTCGAATCGCGACGCCGATTCACCGGAGGTCGTCGCCCAGCGCTATCTGGACGGGCAACCCCGTCCCGAGACCGTGCCCTTGCCCTACGCCTGGCCCAAGGAACTCTTCTCGCTGTCGCACGTCGCGATGCCGTTCCCCGCCAACGATCCGGTCTACGGCTACACCTTCGAGGTCGAAGGCATCCCGGCACGCACGCTCGGCGACACGCGCATCAAGGGTGAGCGCAACGTGCTGGCGCTGCCGGCAAGCGAACTGATCCGCCTGCGCGCGAATCCGTTCCACGGCTACATCCTCGACACCATCGCCCGCGAGCTGATCCTGCACGACGCTTCCTGATGCGGCCGGCCCCAGAAAAAAAGAAGCCCGCGCGAGGCGGGCTTCTCGTTGCCGGGATCGGTCGATCCCTGAAGCATCTTCAGATTACGGCTTGATGTAGGCGTAACCCTGCGACTGCAGGATGGCGAGTTGCGCGACACCTGACGGGACCACGTCCCCCTCGGAAGCATCGTACAGATCGTTGAGCGTGACCTTGCGGCCCTTCAGCGTGTTAGCGCAGATCTGGAACTGCACTCCCTGATCCTTCAGCGATGCGACCTTGGCGGTCATCACGTCATCGCCGTTGGCCTCTTTCATCTTGCTCGACTTCAGGGCTGCCGGGTCGAGCAGCATCGCCAGGCCATTGCCGTGCAAGACGACCTTGAGGTCGAGGTTCTCGGCGCCGACGGCGTTGATGTGGTTCTGGATGTTGCGAAGCGCTCCGGCTTCCTGCTTGGCGCCGTAGTAGTTCACGTGGTAGACGACCTTCTGCTTCTCACCGGCCAGAACGGCCTGGCTGAAGCCTACGGTCATGATGGCTCCCACGAGAATCGCGGTCAGTAGATGCTTGCCCATGGTGGTGGTCCTCCGACGGTGGTTTGAGTGCCTCTGGGTCGTTCCTACGCAGATCAGGCTGCGCTTTGGAGTCGACCGGGCCGTTCGTCAGTTCATGACAGGGGTCGCAGAAGAAACAGGTTGATTTCGACCGACGCATGCCTTGTGACGTGCACTGAAGCTAGCACCCGCAAGGCTACCGAACAGTAACAAATGTCAATTAAATGCGATTCCCAGGCTCCGAGTCAGGGTTTTCCCCGACAAAAAGTGGGATTTCGGAAGTCGAGAGCAGAGTCGAGTGATGCTGCGATGCAGCATCAGAAACGCGCGGACCGGGCCACCGCAGCTTCAGCCGGGAACCAGTGTTCGCTCCATTTCGCGGCGCAGTCGCAGGGCCTCGGAGTCGGGCGCCGACGTGACGTCGTCCCAATGCACCACCGCACCGGCCGCAACCGGCCGCGCCAGGCGAACGCCATGCGCGAGGCCGATCGGCACGGCACCCACAGCCAACGAGTCCGCGGCCGGCATCAGGCGACCCCAGACCGTGTAACCGCCCTCTCCATCGAGTTCGGTCCCGGGATCGAGGTCGCGCTTGGCGACCGCCACGACGTCGGCGGCCCACCCGCGCGCGGCACCGGTAGGCAACTTCAGCAGCCCGGCCCAGGCCACGCTGATGCCGAGTTCGAGCCCGATCAGGTGGTAGGGCCGCCACAGGGCGCTGTAGACCCCCGAGGCATCGGTGACCAGCCCGTAGTCGCCGAAACAGCGCTTAACGTAATCACTCGGCGCGGCGAACGTGACGTAGACACCCCAGCGCAGATCGTCTGCCAGGTCCACGCCGTCGCGCGTGCGGCTCGAGATCACCTCGACCATGCCGGGACCGTCGAGCACGCCGCCGTCTGCCCGGGGAATCAACTTCGCGGCCAGTTCGCCGGTGCCGACCGCCGGGAACGCGAGCCCCACCGACGGCGGGCGCAGCCCGGTGGCATTGGCGACCGCGGCCATTTCGATGCCCGACTTGGTGCCGTCGAGGAACGAGTTGAACATCTTGGCGTTCATGCCGCTCTGCGCGGCGCGCTCGGCGGTCAGGCCGTAATAGTCCCAGATGGTGTCGGGAGTCGAAGCGTGAAACTCCGGCATGTAAAGCGTGCCCTTGCCGGCCGCGACGACCTCGAGTCCGACCGCGCGCGCCCAGTCGACCTGCTCGCAGATCAGTGCAGGCTGGTCGCCGTAGGCGAGCGAGTAGACCACACCGGCCTGCGCGGCGCGGCGTGCCAGCAGCGGCCCGACCAGCACGTCGGCCTCGACGTTGACCATGACCACGTGGCGCCCCCGATCGAAGCAGCGCAGCGCATGGCGCACGCCCGCCTCGGGCACGCCGGTCGCCTCGATCACCACGTCGAGGCCGTCGGCGTCGATCAGCGCCTCGCCGTCATCGGTGATCCAGGTGCCGCCGTCGGCCAGTGCAATCGCCGCCGAAGCGCTTGTGTAGCGCGTCTCGGGCCAGCCGGTCTCGGCCAGGGCCTGGCGTGCACGACCCGGGTCCAGGTCCGCGACCGCGAGCAGGTGCATGCCGGGCGTGCGCGCGACCTGGGAAAGGAACATGGTGCCGAACTTCCCGGCGCCAATCAGGCCGACGCGCAGCGGCCGGTTGGCGGCTTCGCGCTCGCGCAGCAGTCGTTCGAGGTTCATACGCAAGCTTCCCGGGTTGGCAATCGATGTGAACTCGTCATACAGGGCTCCCACGCCACGCCTGCAGCACCGGCCACAGTTCGCCCAGGTGAGTGATCGTGTGATCGGGCATGCGTTTTTCGCCCCACTCCGCGTCGCCCATGTTGACCCAGACGGTGCGCAGTCCGAGTTCGCTGGCGGCGATCACGTCGCGCAGCGGGTCGTCGCCGACGTGCACGATCTGCTCGGGTCGCAAACCGGCCGCGTCGATCGCCGCGCGGAAGATGCGCGGATCGGGCTTCGCCGCGCCGACGCCGGCTGCGGTGATCGCGAAATCGAAGTAGTGGCCGATGCCGATGTAGTGCACATCGGCGTTGCCGTTGGTGATCGAGCCGAGCTTGTACGCACCGTGCAACGTGTCCAGCGCCGCGCGCGCCTCCTCGAAGAGCTCGACCCGGTTGCGCGCGTGCCAGAAGGCGTGGAAGCAGGGCTCGACGATCTCGGGCCCGTAGCCGAAACGCGCGGCGAGGTGTCCGATCCATTGCTTGCGCAAAGCAGTGATGTCGTGGTGCAGCTCCGGGTGAGCCGCCATGTAGACCTGGCGCTCGGTGATCACCTCGGAAAGGGTCATCTGTTCTGTGATGCGCGGGCTGTGCTCGACCATCCATGCGTACGCCTCCCGCTCGGCCGCCTCGATCACCGGCATGCAGTCCCAGAGCGTGTCGTCGAGGTCGAAGGTGATGCAGCGGATGTCGGCAGTGGGTTCGGTCATCGGGTCGTGCAGCGGTTCGCGAAGCTCGCCCGAGTATACGGGGCGTATGCGAAGCCGCGATCAATCGGGACAAAGCGATGTATCGAAGACCACCGCGACCGGCGCCTCGTCTGCGAACACCGTCAGCGCGTCTCCACTTGCGATGCGCTCGGCCAGGGTCTGCAGTGCCGCGGGTGAGAGGCCGAGGGATTGCGCTCGATCCCCGGAGAGGCACTTGCTCGCACGCTCGAACAGTGCGTGCGCCAACATGGCGTGACGCCGTCGCCCGGACGGCTTGCCGCGACGCGTCGCGAAACCGGCACCGGCGAGATGGATCAGACCACGTAGCAGATCGCCGATCACGCCGCGCCGACCGCAGGCGTGCCATGTCTGTTCCCACGCCTCGTGCGCCTCCCAGTAGTAACCGTGGTTGAACAGGTCGATGCCGCGCAGGTAGGGCCGGTTGTCGCGCCATCCTGCTGTTCTGGGACAGGTCAGTGAGCCATTTACATCGGAGTCGTGATGCCCACCGGGGTCGCGGGTCGGGTGTGGAAACCGACCCGGAAGGTAGGCGTAGGGTGGCAATGGCAGGTCCGGCAGATACCGGGCTGCAAGAGCTGGGGAACGCGATTCAGAATTCGACCAGGTCACCTTCGCGGTCCTTCAGGATCACGCGATCGTAGTCCCCACGCCCTGCGTTGGCCGCCGCGACCGCGTCCTCGAAGTCGTCGCCGACGTAGACGATCTGGATCACGATCTCGTGCTCGCCCTCGTCCACCCCAGTCACGTAGTAACGCGGCATCTCCCCGAGCGCTACCGTTTCAGGGCCTCGATCGCCGCCGCGAGTCTGTGCGCCGCCAAGGCACGCTCCGCGTCGTCCATGCCCTCGACGTCGAGCTCCAATCGCAAGTGTGGCGTGGGTACTGCGTGGTCTGTGTCAGTTTCGCCAGACGACTCCTGCAGGCCGAGCACGCGGTAGGTCTCGACCGGGTAGGCCTGACCTCGGATCCGGATTGGTCCCATCGCCTCGCAGCGCACCTCGTCGCGGACCAGGCTCCAGGTGTCATGGGAGATCAGGATGCCGCCCTCCTCGCCCGCGGTTTCCAGACGCGACGCAAGGTTTACCGTGCCACCGATCACCGTGTAATCCATGCGGTCCTCGCTGCCGAAATTGCCCACCGTGCAATAGCCGGTGTGGATACCCATACGGCATGAGAGAGGCGCAGCGATGCCCTCGGCCTGCCAGGAATCGACGAGTTCAGCCACGCGCTGCTGCATCGCGATCGCCATGCTCACGCAGGCCAACGCGTCCTCGCGCACGCCACGACTCTCGGGGTCGCCGAAGAAGGCCATCATCGCGTCGCCGATGAACTTGTCGATGGTCGCACCGTGGGCGAGCGCGATCTTCGACATCTCCGTCAGGTAGCGATTCAGCAACTGGGTCAGATCCTCGGACTCGATCTTGTCAGTGAGTTCTGTGAAGCCAACGATATCCGAGAAAAAGATCGTCAGCTTGCGCCGTTTGCTCTCCAGGCTCACCTGCTGCCGGCCGGTGAAGATGGAGTCGTACACCTGGGGTGACAGATACTTCGCGAGCTGACTGGAGAGCGACTCGAGTGCCTGGTTCTTCTCCTGGATTTCCGCCTCACGCGCCTTGAGGACGTCATTGGCGCTGGAGAGTTCTTGCGTACGCTCCACAACACGCTCCTCCA
>JAACFL010000106.1 GCA_009937385.1 Gammaproteobacteria bacterium
CGCTACCTCCACTCCGACATCGACACCGTCGAGCGGGTCGAGATCATCCGTGACCTGCGCCTCGGCGCCTTCGACGTCCTGGTCGGCATCAACCTGCTCCGCGAAGGCCTCGACCTGCCTGAGGTGTCCCTGGTGGCGATTCTCGACGCCGACAAGGAGGGCTTCCTGCGATCCGAGGGGTCGCTGATCCAGACCATCGGCCGCGCCGCGCGCAACCTGCACGGCAAGGCGATCCTCTACGCAGACCGCATGACCGGCTCGATGGAGCGCGCGCTCGGTGAAACCGATCGCCGTCGCCAACGCCAGGTCGAGTTCAACATCGAGCACGGCATCACCCCGGAATCGGTGGTCAAGGCGGTGGCCGACATCATGGAGTCGGCCCGACCCGGTGGGGCGGGCTCGCGTCGACAGGCGACCGAGCTCGCCGACGAGGCGGCGCCCTACCACGCCCAGTCGCCCGAGCTGCTGATGCAGAAGATCCGCAAGCTCGAGGAGCAGATGTACCGCCATGCCCGAGACCTCGAATTCGAGGACGCCGCGAAGCTGCGTGACCAGGTGCGTCACATCCGCAAGTACGGCCTCGGGCTGCCTGACGAGGAACAGCTGACCGGCTGATCCTTGACCGGCGGCCGCTCGTCGCCAACCGCCTACCGCCCGTCGTCCCGCCTGTCCATTAGTACCTTCCCTAACTTGATATATAAGATATTCAGAATATTATTTATTAAGGATTATGTACTGCAAAATATCAATAACTTGGACAAGGAGCGACAGCCATGATCAAGCTACTTTCCGGCATGGTGCTCGGCATCGTGCTGACCGGCGTGCTGGCCTGGACCCAGGCCGGCGCAATGATGTTCAACGAGTACGAGAGCCCGTTCGACGTCGAGGAGACGGCGGCCCGCATTCAGGCCAACATGCAGGCCCTGGAAAGCAACGGCTGGAAGCTCTCCGGCATCCGTGACCCGGGACGAGCGGTGGCCGCGTCCGGTGGCAACGTGCTGCCGGTGCTGCTGGTCGAGGCGTGCAGCACCGACTACTCCAAGCCGCTGCTCAAGGACGACGAGACACGGATCCTTTCGATCCTGATGCCGTGCACCGTCACCGTCTACAAGAAGCAGGACGGCAAGACCTACATCGGCACCATGAACGCCGGCCTGATGGGCCAGCTGTTCGGTCCGAAGGTCGCGGGGATCATGAGCAAGGTCGCCGCTGACCAGGCGAAGTTCGTCACCTTCGACCCCAAGAAGCCCGCTCCGCCGCTGATCAAGGTCAAACCCGGCGGCGGCGGTGCCGGCGGCAACGACATCGGCGGTTGCTGAGCCCCTCGCCCACCCAACCGAATCGAGATCCAGGGAGGATCCCATGAACACGCTCATTCACAGCGGATGGCGCGCCGCCTGCTTGGCCCTGTGCCTCGTCGCCGCCCCCGTGCTCGCCGAGGAGGCCGCACCGCCGGCCGCCCAGAAGAGTGCCTCGGCCCCGCAGGAGGTGGTCGCGAAGACCGGTTCGAGCACGGCCGACCACGGCAAGTTCGAGGAACTGCAGCGCGAGTTCGCCAGCGGTCCCGAGGTCACCGCGGCGTGCCTCGAGTGCCACACCGAGGCCGCGAAGCAGATCCACACCACCAAGCACTGGACCTGGGAGTACCAGAACCCGGTCACCGGGCAGAAGCTCGGCAAGAAGAACGTCATCAACAACTTCTGCACCGCGGTTTCGTCCAACCAGGGCTTCTGCAGCGCCTGCCATATCGGCTACGGCTGGAAGGATGACAACTTCGATTTCGCCGCCGAGGATGCCGTCGACTGCCTGGTCTGTCACGACACCACCGGCAAGTACAAGAAGATCCCGGGACTCGCCGGGCATCCGACCTACAAGGTGATGGAGTGGCCGCCGAAGTCGGGCAAGTTCATCGATCCACCCGACCTGCAGAAGGTCGCGCAGAACGTCGGTCCGACCAGCCGTCGCACCTGCGGCACCTGCCATTTCTATGGCGGTGGTGGCAACGCGGTGAAGCACGGCGACCTCGACAGCTCGCTGAACCAGCCGATGCGCTACCTCGACGTCCACATGGACGCCAAGGGACCGAACTTCACCTGCTCCACCTGCCACGTCAGCGATGCCCACGAGGTGTCGGGCAGCCGTTACAGCCCGACCGCGGCCGACACCGAGGGTGCGCGCCTGCCCGGGCAGCGCAAGCCCGGCAGCGCCCCGACCTGCCGTGGCTGCCACGGCGACGCCCCGCATCCGACCGACGCCAAGCTCAACGACCACACCGACAAGCTGGCGTGCCAGACCTGCCACATCCCCGAGTTCGCGCGCGGACCGCTGCACACCAAGATGAGCTGGGACTGGTCGACCGCCGGGCGCCTGGACGAGAACGGCCAGCGCATCAAGGTCAAGAACAGCGCCGGACGGGTGATCTACGACAGCAACAAGGGTGACTTCACCTACGACCGCTACGCGATCCCCGACTACCTCTGGTTCAACGGCAACATCGAGTACACGCTGTTCGGCGACCCGGTCGATCCCGACGAGGTGCTCGAGATCAACCGCTTCCTCGGCGGCCCCGACGATTCAGGCTCGCGCATCTGGCCGGTCAAGACCTTCACCGGCAAGCAGCCGATCGACGCCGGCCTCGGCACCCTCGCGGTGGCGCACACCGCCGGCAAGGACGATGCCGCCTACTGGGGCAACTACGACTGGGAGAAGTCGCTGACCGTCGGCATGGCGTCGGTCGGTGCCGAGTACAGCGGCGAGCTGGGCTTCGTCAGCACCACCATGCGCTGGCCGATCACCCACATGGTCGCGCCGAAGGACGACGCGCTGCGCTGCAAGGACTGCCACCGCGACAACGGCCGGCTTGCGGGCATCGACGGCATCTACATGCCGGGCCGCGACCGCAGCGTGCTGCTCGACACCGGTGGCGGTCTGCTGGCGCTGCTCGCGCTGGCCGGCGTGCTCGTGCACGGCGGTGGCCGCATCGTCGCCCACCGCCTGAGGAGGAAATGACCATGGAACGCATCTACGTCTTCAAGCGTTTCGAACGCTTCTGGCACTGGGCCCAGGCGCTGCTGATCATCGGCATGATGATCACCGGCTTCGAGGTCCACGGCAGCTACTCACTGCTCGGCTTCGAGCGGGCCGTCGACTGGCACGCAACGATGGCCTGGGCGCTGATCACGCTGTGGGTGTTCGCGATCTTCTGGCACTTCACCACCGGCGAATGGCGCCAGTACATCCCGACCACCGACAAGATGGTGGCGATGGTCCGCTACTACCTGACCGGGATCTTCACCGACGCGCCCCACCCGTTCCGGCAGACCACCCTGCGCAAGCACAACCCGCTGCAACGTATCGCCTACCTGTTCGTCAAGCTGGTGATCAACCCGCTGCTCTGGATCAGCGGCCTGCTCTACCTGTTCTACGCCTCGTGGGCCGGTTGGGGCCTCGGCTGGCTGCAGCTCGAGTGGGTGGCGCTGGCGCATACCGCCGGTGCGTTCCTGATGCTGATCTTCTTCATCGTCCACGTCTATCTCGCCACCGCGGGGCACACGCCCACCGCGCACATCAAGGCGATGGTCACCGGCTGGGAAGAGGTCGAGGGCGAGAGTGAACAGCAGCACGCGGCAACGGGTGCCTGACCGGTTCCGGGTCATGTGGCAGCGCCGGGTCAAGCTCCTCCTCTCCGGCCTGCTGCTCTCCGCGACCGCCACCCTGGCGGTCGCGGATGACCCGATCCCGCACGTCGGCGAGCGTGCCCGTGAACACTTCCAGAGCTACCGCTACGCCGAGGATCACCGTGCGTTCGCCATCGCGCCGGGCGGCGCCTGGGCGTGGCGCGCCGGACTCGCCAGCGCCGCCGAGGCACGCGAGGCTGCGCTGGACACCTGTCGCGAGCAGACCGAGCAGCGCTGCACCCTCTACGCCGACGGCGACGCCGTGGTCTTCGACCGCGCCGCGTGGCCGACGCTGTGGGGGCCCTACGCGACCGCCACCGAAGCGCGGTCCGCTCCGGAAGGGACCCGTCGCGGCCAGCGCATGCCGGACCTGCGATTCACGAGTGCTGACGGTGGGCCGATGGCGCTTGGCGACCTGAGTGGACGCGTGGTGCTGTTGCACTTCTGGGGCTCCTGGTGTCCGCCCTGCATGCGCGAGCTGCCGCTGCTGCAGCGCTTCGCGGCACGGGTCGAGCACGAGCTCGGCGAGCGCGTCGCGCTGGTGCTGCTGCAGGTCCGCGAGCCGTTCGCCGATGCCGAGGCGTGGGTGGAACAGAACGGCCTGGATGGACTGCCGCTGTTCGACTCGGGTTCCACGGGGTCCGACGACACCAGTCTGGCGCTTGCCGACGGTCGTCGGCTGCCCGACCGCGATCTCGCGGCGCGCTTCCCGACCAGCTACGTCATCGGACGCGAGGGCCTGGTGCTGTTCCGGCATGTCGGCCCGATTCACGCCTGGGACGAGTACCTGGCATTTTTCGCCGACGCGGCGCGATGACCGACCTGGCCGGAGGAACCGGCCCCACTGCAGACGCAATGTTCGGTCACGTCGACCGAAACCAGTGCGTTGCTCAGCACGCCCCGACGCCAGAAGATGGTCCGGCTCGCGACATGTCCGAATGAGCAAAAAAAAACTCTGTCCGGCGGGATGAGGGAGGGATGCCGGACAGAGTTCATTAGTCACAGATCCGGGGGCAGGTTGGATCTGTGAGTTCAACGTAGACCCGGATCGAATCCACGACATTGACTTGCATCAGCGAATCCCATCGCCGGCGCCCTCATGGCCGATCCGTTGCGATCTGCAGGCCGCGCATGACGCCTTGAAAAAGCAGCATAAAAGCGGGCATTAAAACTATATGAAACAATCCATTATGGTCGAATTTAAAGACAACTTCTAACTTGAGATCGCTCGCCTGCACGACGGCCGCGACGAGATTCAACAGCAGCCCGAGCGCGATCAGCGTCGCGCCCGGCATGGGCCTGCTTCGAGCGAGCCGCACGTAGATGGCCAGTGCGGCCAGCGTCGTCAGGCCCTCGTAGATCAAGAAGACGACGAAGGCTCCGTCCAGCGCCTGGGTGACGGCGTAGGCCGCCACGCCCAGCAGCAGCAGCGGAATACGCCAGCGCCTTGCGACGCCCTCGCCGAGCACGTCGTGCAGCGCCCCGACCAGCACCAGCGCGACCGCCAGGCCGAGCGCCAGGTAGAGCGGATGCCAGATCGCGCTGGCCAGGCCGGATGGCAAGCGCAGGCCATGGGCCAGACTGCCGAGCACCGACGCGCTGGAAAGCAGCAGGAAGACCGCGAGCCAGGTGTCCCGCCTGAACGCCCCCCGTTCCCGGCCGAGGCGCCAGGCGGCGTAGGCACAACCCAATCCGAGTAGCAGGTCGGTCGCTGCGGTGCTGAGCTCGGTCGGCGAGGCCTGCAGTTCAAGCATCGCGCACCGCCGCGAAGCGCAGGCGCACGTAGTCGACATGCCAACCGTGACCGGGCGTGTGCAGCCGCTCGCGCGTGAACGCCATGACCTCGCTCGCGAAGCGGGCCCGCTGCGTGTCGTCGAGGCGCGTCGTGATGGCGTCGGCGAAAATCGCGAGCCACGTGGACAGCTCGCCCGGCAGCGGTGTCGGGCGCGGATGCAGGCCGATCCGCTCGACGCGGAAACCGTGCGCGCGCAGCCGTTCGGCGTACGCCTCGGCAGTCGGGAAATACCAGGGCAGATCGAACGGCCCGAACTCGGGATGCGCAGCGAAGCTTGCCTCCATCGCGTCGATGACCGCCTGGACGTTGCCGGCGCCACCGAACTCGCCGACGAAGCGACCACCGGCCCTCAACGCGCGACCAACGCCGGCGAGCACGGCATCGGGATCGGTCATCCAGTGCAGCGCGGCGTTGCTGAACACGGCATCGAACTCGGCGTTGAACGCCAGCGCGTGTCCGTCGACGACGTGTGCGTCGAGGCCCTGCTCGCGGGCCGCCTCGACCATCGCCGGGCTCGCATCGACACCGAGCACCCGCGCCCCGGCCGCCACAAGCTTTGCCGTCAGGGTGCCGTCGCCACAGCCGAGATCGAGAATCGCCTCTTCCGCCTGCGGGTCGAGCAGTTCGAGTACCGGCTGGCCGAGTTCTGCTACGAACCCGGCATCCGAACGGTAACGCTCAGGGTTCCAGCGCTGGCCTGTCACCGTGCTTCCGGCACGCGCATGAAGAGGGCCACGAGCCTTTCGATGCGCTTGCGGTTGGCGCCGAGATCGGAGTGCCCGACACGCGACGCCGAGCGCAGCTGGATCACGCCGGCATCCCGGTCGAGACGCGCCTCGAGATCGTCGATGAAGCCGAGCAGCGGTGTGCGGAACGTCGCCGCCAGGTAGTCGCCGGTGGACAATACGACGTCCCCGCCGAGTGAGGCGATCGCGTCCTGCAAGGCCTGCCACGCTGCCGCGTGCTCGCGACCGGCGAGTGGCAGTGGATCGATCGCCCGTGCGGGATCGGCTCCCCCTGCTTCGCTGCAGACGCAGTTGGGCGTTGCCGGGCAGCCGCGCAGGCGACCCTCGTCGAGACCGTAGTCGGGAGCCCTGGAGCGCGACTGATGGGCGGCGGCGAACAGCGCCCCCACGGTGGCCAGCGCCAGGACGAACACGATCCAGGACATGCGATGAATCCCCCTGCCCATCCCTCAGGCCTGACCGACCTCCTCCTCCTCGATCACCGAGCTCTCCTCGGCGGCCGCCGCGTACCATGCCGCGATGTCCGGATCGCCGAGCACCGTTTTGACGTAGTCGCGGACCACCGCCGGCCCGTCGATGCCGTAGGTGGCGAAACGCGACGCGACCGGTGCGTACATCGCGTCGGCTACCGAGAAGGTCCCGAACAGCCATGGCCCACCACCGCCATGGCGGGTACGGCAGTCACACCAGATGCGCTGCACGCGGTCGATGTCACGCTGCACGGCGTCGTCGAGCGCGACGCTGCGCCCTCGCGCACGGCAGTTCATCGGCAACGCGTGACGCAACGCACCGAAACCGGCGTGCATCTCGGCCGCGACCGAGCGCGCCGTGGCGCGTACACCGCGATCCTCCGGCCACAGCGTCGGGTTCTGTTCGGCCGCGTACTCGGCGATGGCGAGCGATTCCCAGACCGTGATCTCGCCATCGATCAGCACCGGCACCAGCCCGGCGGGTGTCTCGTCCGCGAGCTGGTGGTCGCCCTCCGGCGTTGAGAGCGCGATCGGATACTCCTCGAAGGCGATACCGGCCTTGCGCAGCACGAGCCAGCCGCGCAGCGACCAGGAGGAGTAGTTCTTGTTGCCAAGGACCAGGGTCGGTTTCATGGTCTCGTCCCTTTCGATGTCGGATCAGTATCGTTCAACCCTGCCGCGAGTTCTGTGACGGCGTCGATGGCTTTCGCCGCCCTGCCGAAGGGGGCCTGGAGCAGCAGGTCGGGACCGCTCAGCACCAGGCTCCAGGCCGTCTTCGCCAGGTTCGGCAGCCGTTCGAGGAATCACCCGCCGCCATCGCCCTGCAGCCGTCCGTTGGGGTCGGGTACGCGCACCAGGCCCGCCAGGCGCTCGTCACCGAATTCGAGCAGGCGCGTGCCCAGGCGTCCCGGCAGATGTTCAGGCGACGCCCCCTGCCAGGAGCGCAACAACAGGCGGCCATCGAACGGTGTCGCGATTGGCGCCGTGACCACGATCCGCACCGTGCTCTCCTCGTCTTCCGCACGCGGGAGGAGCTCGATCGCCCAGCATCTCCCGTCGCGCCGCCAGGCCCTTCGCGGCTGACCGCCCAGGTGCGCTGCGATCAGCCGCACGAGATCCGCCGGCGGTGCCGATGCCGGGTGGTAGCCGCGTGATTCGATCATGCGCTGCGCCCGGCGAGATCCCGAGCAGGGCCAGGAACCCGACGATGCCGGTATCGATATTCACGGGTGGAGAGCGCTGGCGTTCACAGATGGCCGCCCAGGGCCAGATGGATCGGCGTACCGATCAGCAGGATCAACAACAGCAGCGTCGCGCACGAGAGCAACGCGCTACCGACGGCCAGTGCCAGGCGGGCAGGCCATGGGGCCGCGCGGAAGGCGACCCAGGTGGTGAGCGAAGCCGCGGCTGGCACCAGGAGCAGCAGCCACGAAACCGGGCCGGCCAGCGCGGCGATCGCGTGGTCGGGATGCAACCGCAAAAGCTCGAAAAGCAACCAGATCGACAGTCCAGCCAGTTGCCAGGCGGCCTGCCACAGGAGCAGGCCGTTGGATCGCGTGGACGACCGTCCTCGCGCGCTGGCTTCTGCTTCGGCAATCAAGGCCAGCGCCTCGATTCAGCGCCCGAGCCGCTTGCGTAACCGATGCATGCCCGCGAACACCAGGGCGATCACGACGGGCACGGCGATGCCGGTAACCAGGTCGGCGTCGAGCGCTACCCCGGCGCCCTTGAGCCCCTTGGCGAGGTAGCCGACCAGGCCGACTCCGTAGTAGCTGAGCACCACGATCGACAGCCCCTCGACGGTCTGTTGCAGGCGCAACTGCAGCCTCGCGCGGCGGTCCATGGACGCCAGCAGGTCGCGGTTCTGCTCGGCGATGCCGATGTCGATACGCGTGCGCAGCAGGTCGCTGGCGCGCGAGACGCGGGTCGACAGCGCCGCGAGGCGATCGCCGACCGACTCGCAGGTGCGTACCGCGGGGGCCAGGCGCCGCTCGACGAACTCGTCGAAGGTCTGCAGGCCCGGCAGCCGTTCCTCGCGCAGATGCGCGATGCTGCGCTGGATCAGGCCGTAATAGGCGCGCGTGGCCGAGAACCGTGCGCTGGTCTGCGCGATGACGTGCTCGATCCGGGCGGCGAGGCGCGTCAGGGCCTCGAGGAGCTCGCGCTCCTCGCCGGTCCCGCGCAGCGCGTTGATACGCCCGGTCAGCGCGGCCAGCTCGGCGTCGAGCTGCGCCAGCTCACGGCCGTGTTCGCGTGCGGGCGGCAGGCCGAGCAGCGCCATCATGCGGTAGGACTCCATGTCCAGGATGCGCTGCACCAGGCGCCCTGTCTGGCGCATGCGCAGGTCGATGTCGCGTACCAGCACCCAGCCGAAGCCGTCGTCGTGGATCTGGTAATCGGTCCAGACGTCGGCGCCGTCGCCGGTGACCCGACTGCCGGCGACGGTGTTCGAGGCGAACAGCGCGCCGAGCTCGACCAGCGACCGCTCGGGCGAACCCTGCGGCTCGATCGCCAACCGCAGTGCGACCAGGCGCTCGCCCGGCAGCCGCTCCCGCCAGTGCTCCTCGAGGCAGCTCGGCACGGGTGCGAACGGGGCGTCGAACGGCCCCGGCACGATCAGTGTCCAGCTCGAGAACTCGGTATGGCGCTCCCAGCGCAACCGGCAGGAGCCGAGGTCGAGACTCATGAACACCGCGTCGCCGTCCGGCTCGGGCAGGCCGTTGGCGACGCAGATCTCGGCGAGCAGTGCGCGCTCGCCGGCCAGATCGTCGGTCAGGCGCGCGTAATGCTCGAGGCGCAACGGCGCCGCCAGCAGTTCGTAGGGCCGGGCGTGAACCTCGTCGTTGAGGGTGTGACGCAGCGGGTGGTCGCCCTTCATGGAGCGCCTCCGTCGAACCCCGCGTTGCGCAAGACCCACGCCTGCGGGTGATGCTCGAATCCGATGTGCGGGTAGTAGTCGACCGCGGCGGGAGCGGAAAGCAGCAACAGCATGCAACGTGGCCCGAGGGCATCGCGGGTCGCGTCGACAAGTCCGCGCCCGACGCCGCTGCGTTGGCAGTCCCGGTCGACCGCGAGATCGGCGAGGTAGCAGCAGTAACGGAAATCGGTCAGCGAGCGCGCCACGCCGACCAGCGTCCCGTCACGCCACGCGGTGATCGTCAGGTTGGCATGACCGACCATGGCCGCGACGGTGTCGGGGTCGTCGACCGGGCGACGCGCATCCAGCCCCGAGCGTCGCAGCAGGTCGGTGAAATCGTCCACCGAGAGTTCGGCGTCGCGCTGGAAATCGACATCCACGCAGTCCGTGACAGAAGCGGTCACGACTCGGAATCCTTCTTCCCGAGCAATCCCTGCAGGCTGGCGAAGGGGTTGTGGGTGGCGGTGCTCGCTCGATCTGCCGCATCGCCTCCCCCGCCCCGCGCCAGCGCCTCCTCGCGACGCTGGTGTTCGTTGTCGTGGCAGTAGACGCAGAGCAGCTCCCAGTTGCTGCCGTCGAGCGGATTGTGATCGTGGTCGTGGTCGCGGTGGTGCACGGTCAGTTCGCTGAGGTTGGCCCGGCTGAACTCGCGCCCACACCGCCCGCAGATCCACGGGTAGAGCTTCAGGGCCCGGGCGCGGTAATCCTGCTCGCGGCGCAGCCGGTCGCGTTGCGCCTCGGCGACGACGCGGTCGAGACGGCCTGGCGTCTTCTCCTTGTCCCGGTTATTCAATCGCACGATCTCCGTAACATGGCCTCGCGTTGACGCTTCACTGCGGCCACACCAGCGACTCGACCACGTCGGCCAGCGCGTCACCGAGCGCGAGATGGGTCTCGGCATCGAGGTGGACACCGTCCGTCTCGCTCGCGCTGACCACGCTGCCAGCGTCGAACAGCGCGCAGCCGAGTTCGTCGGCGACCGCCCGGTAGGCCTCGGCGAGACCTGCGCACTTCGGTGCGCCCCCGTCGAATTTCGGCGCGATGGTGCCGCGCGGGGTGGTGATCGGCGGCGGCACCATCAGCAGCACCGGCGGCATCGGCATGCCGGGTTCGACCGGAGCCTGGCGAACTGCGGTGATCAGCGTGGCAACGCCCTGCGCCGCATGCCAGGCGTTGTGCGGATGCATCGACTGGAAGTCGTTGGTGCCGAGCGCGAGGATCACCAGTGCCAGCGGCGAGTTCACCTCGATGCGCTGCGCCAGGCCGTCGAGTCCGCACCTGCCGGGTTTGAACGGGTCTTCCCAGACCGTGCGCCGGCCGTTCAGGCAGTCCTCGATGACCCGCACCGCACGCCCACGCCCAACGAGCAACCGCTCCATGCGCCCTGGCCAGCGCACCTCGAACGGGTGGCGCTGGCGGGTGTCGGGGACGATGCCCCACGACAGCGAGTCGCCGTAGACCAGCACCTGCTTCATCGGGCTTCCCTCGTCGTGGCCCGTTCGCCAGCGAGCACGGTCGCGGTGCGGGAACGGAGCTCGGCAACCGCGTTGGGCTCGTAAGGCGTCCGTTCGGATCGGCCCCAGACGACCCCCGGCCATGCGTAGTCGTCGCGACGTCTGCCCACCACGTGCACGTGGAGCTGCGCGACGACGTTGCCGATCGCGGCGACATTGAGCTTGTCGATCGCGAACGCACCGGCGACGAACGCGGCGACGGCGGTGGTCTCGTCGTCGAGTTGTCGGCGCTGCTCAGCAGACAGTTGATAGAGCTCGGTCACGCTCACGCGCGGCACCAGGATCAGCCATGGCAGCAAAGCGTTGTCCATCAGCAGCAGCTCGCAGAGCGGCAGCGAAGCGAGGTGATGGGTGTCGCCTGCCAGGCGCGGGTCGAGTGCGAACGGCACCGCCTACTCCTCGAGCCAGGCGGTGTACTGCGCGAGGTCGGCCTGGCGCAGCTGCTCGCGCTCGGGTTCGGGCAGGCGCCAGCTGTTGGCGCGCATCTGGCCCGGGTACTCGGCCCAGGCCAGTACGTCGCGGTAGTCGCCCTTGGCCGCGCGCACGTTCGCGCGCAAGCGCTCGAGGTCACCCCCGGAGAGCTTCAGGACCGCAAGCTGCACGCGTTCCATCTCCGGCTCGTGATCGCCCATGCCGTAGCGGCCCAGCTCGACCTCGGCGGTGGCACGCTGCATGGGTTCGGGGAACAGCTGCCCGAGCTTGAATTCGAGATAGGCCGACCAGTCCATCCAGTTACCCCCGTGGCAGGAACGACCCCAGCGTCCCC
>JAACFL010000107.1 GCA_009937385.1 Gammaproteobacteria bacterium
TGTTGGGATCTGCCTGCATGCGTGCCGTCCTGTGCCGTGTCGCTGGCACTTTTAATATTAGTAAATTAAATGATTCTTAATATTATGCCTTGACCTGGCTCAGTCAGGACGGCCGGCATCGCGTCAGGTGCTGAGGAGGGTATCGAGGAAGTCCAGGGTCCGGTCCCACGCGAGCGCGGCCACCTCGGGCGCGTAGCGCGCGGCGTTGGTGTCGTCGTTGAAGGCGTGGTGGGCGCCCGCGTAACGATGCAGCTCGCACGCTTTGCCAGCCTCGCGCAGCGCCTGTTCGTACTCCACGAGGCCGGCGTTGATGCGCGCGTCGAATTCGGCGGAGTGCAGCAGCAGTGGCGCCTCGATCAGCCGCACGGTGCTCAACGGCGGCACCCGCCCGTAGTAGACCACCGCGGCGGCGAGGCCGGCGCCGATGGTCGTGAGCCGGTTGGCGTTTCCGCCGCCCCAGCTGAAGCCCACGCAGCCGACGCGGCCGTTGCCCTCCGTCCGCGCTGCGAGCCAGGCGACGCTCGCCTTGAGGTCGGCGAGCACCTGTACGTCGTCGAGCTCGTGGATCATCGCACGCGCCACGTCCTCGCTGGCCGGCGTGCCGCCTCTCGGGCTCAGCATGTCCGGCGCGAGCGCCAGGAACCCGGCCATCGCCAGGCGCCGGGTGACGTTCTCGATGTGTGGATTCAGACCCCGGTTGTCGTGGATCACCAGCACCGCGGGCAGCGGAACCGCCTGGTCGCGGCGGTGCGCGAGGTAACCGCGCAGCCGACCGCTGCTGCCACCGTATTCGACGCGGAGCGCGGCCAGGTGGCGGTGGTCCGGGCGCACGAACGCGGCATGCGCCTGGTCCTTCTCGAGCAGTGGCAGCATCGCCCGGGCCGCGGCGTTGCCACCGGCCAGGCCGTCGAGGCGACTCAGGAACTCGCCCCGGCCGATGGCGGCGTGGGTGTAGGCGTCGTAGAGATCTGCGATTGCCTGGCGCACGGTCGCGGCTACTTCAGCGTCTTGTCGAACAGCCCCAGCATCTCGGCCCACGACGCCGCATCAACCTCGGCGTTGTACGCCAGCGGCAATCCGAACTTCTCGCCGTTGGCGGTCGCGCCTGGGTTGGTGAAGCTGTGCACCGCGCCCGGATAGTTGATGAAGCGGTAGTCGACGCCGTCCGCTTCCATCTGCTTTCTGAAACCGTCGATGGTCTCCGGTTTGACGAACGGGTCGTCGGCGCCATTGAGCACCAGCACCTTGGCCTTGTAGCCACCGGGCGCGACCGGCGTGTCGGAGACCAGCCGGCCGCCGTGGAAGCTGACCACGGCGTCGAGGTCGAGGCCGCGGCGCGCCATCTCGAGCACCACACCGCCGCCGAAGCAGTAACCGATCGCCGCGACGCGGCTCATGTCGGCTTCGGCACGTGCGTCGAGGAACGCCATCGCCGCGCGGAAACGTGCCTCGCCGAGCGCCATGTTCTTGCCGATCTCGCCGGCGAAGGCACCTGCCTGCTTGGGATGGTCGGCGATCTTGCCATCGCCGTACATGTCGACCGCCAACGCCACGTAACCGAGCTCGGCGAGCATGTCGGCGCGCTTGCGCACGTAGCCGTCGTGGCCCCACCACTCGTGCACCACCAGCACGGCCGGCGCCTTGCCGGAGAGATTCGCCGGCGTCGCGAGGTAGCCCTTCATCGTGGTGCCGTCGTGACTGTAGCTGACCTCCTCTCCGGCAAAAGCCGCAGTGGCATAACCGAGGAACAGGACCGAGAAGAACAGAATCAGAGTGCGCATGGCGGCAGTTCCAGGCTGGTGGAATCAAGCACAATGTCGTCCCACGAGTTCTGGCCCGCAAGAGAACAGGCGCCCCAATTCGCAATGATTTGACCCATGACAACTGCATCACGCCCACCCGCCGGGTTGCAGCCACCGAGACGATTGAGCCGCAGACGCGGCTACGGCACAGTGCACTTCCGCTCAACCGATCCCCCCGGACCTCAGCACATGGACGCGAATGCCCGCGACGGCCTCGAGCGCCTGACCGCCATCATCCCCCTCGCTGCCCACCAGGCCGCGCTGCCACCATCCTGGCGGGCGGCGCACCGCGCGATCCTCGCCGGCTACGCCGCGGACGGCCGCCCACCGCGCCGCGCAGACATCGCTGCCATGCCGGGCATCGACGACGTCGGTGCGTTGCTCGAGCGGTTGGCCGGCGACGACATGGTCGTGTGCGACGACGCCGGCGAGATCGCCGGCGCCTACCCGTTCACCTCCGAGGCGACGCCACACAGCGTGGCGGTCGGCAGCACCGTGGTGCAGGCAATGTGCGCGGTCGATGCACTGTCCGTGGCGCCAATGTTCCAGACCATCACGCGCGTCGACTCACGCTGCGCGGTCAGCGACCTCCCGATCCAGGTGGCCATGGACGGCATGTCCGTGACGCAATGCACGCCGGCAGAGCCGGTGATCGGCATCCACTGGGCCGATCCGTGCGGCCACACCGCGCACAGCCTGTGCCGGCAGATGCTGTTCCTGGCCGATGCGGCAACCGCGGAGAAGTGGCGGTCCGATGCTCCCGACGCACGCCGCCTCTACACGCTGCGCCAGGCGGTCGATCTCGGTGCGGCATTCTTCGTGCCGCTGCTGGCCTGAGCGTGCCGCTCAGATGCCGGTGACGTTGCCGTCGTCGTCGAGGTCGACATGCCACGCCGCCGGCTCGCGCGGCAGCCCCGGCATGGTGACGATGTCGCCGGTCAGCGCCAGCAGGTAGCCGGCACCGGCAGCGATGCGCAACGACTCGACCGGCAGGCGGAACGCACTTGGCCTGCCAACACGCCGCGGGTCGTCGCTGAGCGACAGGTGGGTCTTGGCGATGCAGACCGGCAGCCGGTCGTAGCCGAGCGCGACGATGCGCTCGAGCTCGCGGCGCGCGCCGCGGCTGAACTCCACCCCCTCGGCGCCGTAGATGGTGCCAGCGACCGACTCGATCTTCGCCTCGGGCGACGCCTCGAGCTCGTAGAGATAGCGTGGTGCCGGCGCCGGCCGCGCACAGGCGTCGACGACCGCCGAGGCCAGCGCCTCGGCCCCGGCGCCACCGTCGGTGTAGGCCGTGGTGCGCGCCACCGCCAGGCCGCGCTCGGTGCAGCCCGCCTCGATGGCGGCGAGGCCCGCCTCGTCGTCGCCATCGAAGACGTTCAGCGCGATCACCGGCTCGAAGCCGAACGCGCGCACGCTGGCGACGTGCTGGTCGAGGTGGTCGAGGCCGCGCGTGATGGTCTCGGTTGCGCCGCCCGGGCAGTGCGCTCCACCACCGTGCACACAGAGCGCCCGCGCGGTGACCACCAGCACCACGGCGCTTGGCCACAGCCCGGAACTCCGGCACTTGAGATCGAAGAACTTCTCGGCACCGAGATCGAAACCGAAACCCGCCTCGGTCACGACCAGCTCCGCGCGCGCCGCCGCGGTGCGCGTGGCGACGACGCTGTTGCAGCCGTGGGCGATGTTGCCGAACGGCCCGCCGTGCACCAGCGCCGGCACGCCCTCGCCGGTCTGCACCAGGTTGGGCCTGAGCGCGTCGTGCAACAGCGCGGCCATGGCACCCGACGCCCGCAGGTCGGCCGCGGTGACCGCCGCACCGTCGCGGTCGTGGCCAACCAGGATGCGACCGAGGCGCGCCTTGAGGTCGGGGATGCCGTCGTACAGGCAGAGAATGGCCATCACCTCGGAGGCCGCGGTGATGTCGAAACCGGCCTCGCGCGGCACGCCGTCGAGGCGCCCGCCCAGGCCGATCACGACGTGGCGCAGCGCGCGGTCGTTGACGTCGAGCACGCGGCGCCAGAAGACCTGGCGGTGCTCGAGGTCGAGGCCCGCGTGGTGGTGCACGGCGTTGTCGACCAGCGCGGCGAGCAGATTGTGGGCCGCGCCGACGGCGTGCAGGTCGCCGGTGAAGTGCAGATCGATGCGCTCCGACGGCTCGAGCCGGCAGCGGCCGCCACCGGTGCCGCCGCCCTTGACGCCGAAGATCGGGCCGAGTGACGGCTCGCGCAGTGCCAGCGCGGCGTTGCGGCCGAGCCGGCGCAGGCCCTGCGCGAGCCCGATCGAGACCGTGGTCTTGCCCTCGCCCGCGCGGGTCGGGTTGATCGCCGAGACCAGCACGATGCGCCCTTGTGGCGTGGACCCGGGGGGTGCCATCGCCGCGAGCGACAGCTTCGCCATGCCCGGGCCGTGAACGCTGATCTCCCCTGACGACAGGCCAAGGTCGGCGGCCACCTCCTCGATGCGACGCATGCGTTTCTCCTCCTGCCCGTGCCCGCGCACTCCGTGGGCCTCACCCCGAGGTTAGCCAAGCACGCCACGACGTGCCGACCCAGCACTTGTCGTACGCGTCCGAAAGCATAGACTCGGGATGTTGCGCTCCCCGCCACGCCGCCCTGGAGTCCGGACTATGGCGCCACCCGAGACCACCCGCCGGCTCGCAACCATCCTTGCCGCCGACGTCGTCGGCTACAGCCGGCTGATGGCCGAGGACGAGGAGAGCACGGTGCGCACGCTGCACGCGCACCGCGAGATCATCGACCGCCTGATCGCACGTCACGAAGGGCGCATCTTCAACACCGCGGGCGACAGCGTGCTCGCCGAGTTTGGATCCGCGGTCGAGGCGGTGCGCTGCGCGACCACCATCCAGGACGAGCTGCGCGTGCGCAACGCCGAGCTCCCGGAAGCGCGGCGCATGCTGTTCCGCATCGGCATCAACATCGGCGACGTGATCGTCGACGGCGACAACCTGCTCGGCGACGGCATCAACGTCGCCGCCCGCCTGGAGAGCATCGCCCAGCCGGGGGGCGTCTGCATCTCGGGCGGCACGTTCGACCAGGTCAAGAACAAGCTGTCGATCGGCTTCGAGGACCTCGGCCCGCAGTCGGTCAAGAACATCCCGGACCCGGTCGCTGCGTTCCGCATCACCGGCGCGCCGGTGTCGGTCAGCGCCGCTGCGCCGGCCGCACCCGAACGACGGGGCACCTCGACCGGGGCCATGGTCGCGGGCGCCGTCGTGGTCGTCATCGTGGTCGCCGCAATCTGGCTGCTGCGTCCGGAAGCGCCACCGCCCATCGCTCCCGACGTGGCGTCGTCGCAAACGGATCCTGCGCCAGTGGCACCTCCCGCGGAACCGGCCGCCCCCGTGACGCCCGCGGTCGAACCGGCCGCGCCGGCACCCGAGATCGCGGCACCGCCACCTGAACCGACCAGCCCACCCGTGGCCGCACCCTCTCCGATACCGGCCCCGCCAGAACCGCCCAGCCAACCCGATGCAGTGACGCGCATTCCGGTTCCGCCCAGCGTGGCGCCTGCGCCCACGATGCCAACCCCGGTACCGATGCAAACCGTGCCCACGGAAGAGATCGCCGCGCTGGTCAGCGGCGGCACGATCCGCGGCACGCGTCGCGGCGATGGCCGCCCGTTCATCATCGACCTGCTCGAGGACGGCAGGGGTTTCTACAGCGAACCTCGCGGCGGAACCGAAAGCGGCACGACCCGGCGCAACTGCGGCGCCTGGCGGGTCGAGGATGGGCAGTTCTGCATGCAGTTCCGCGGCTTCAACAAGGGCAAGGAGGCGTGTCCGACACTCCTGCGCCAAGGTGCGAAACTGAGCGCGCAGCGGCCGGACGGCGAAGCGCTCGACTGGACCTTCTCCCGCGATCCGGCCCACGCGAGTCGCGTCTCCCGCGACCCCGCATCGACGACCAGCAACGAGATGTGTGACGACGAGATCGCCACGCTGGTCAGCGGTCGGCAGATCTCCGGCCGCAACAGGAAGGACCGGCCGTTCACGATCGAGCTCGCGGCGGACGGCGTGGCGAACCTGAGCGTGATCCGGCCTGGAGACCGGCCGCCGTTCCGGGAGACCGGCAAGTGGTGGACAGAGAACTACCGCTTCTGCATGCGCTTTACGACGTTCGGCCAGGGCCAGGACATGTGCCCACGCTTCCTGGCGGCGGAGGGAGAGCGCATCGCGATGACCAAGGGCGACGGCACGCCGCTCGACTGGACGCTGAATCGTTAGCCGGCGGCTAGCGCAGCTCGAAAGTCAGCGACGCCCAGTAGCTGCGCCAGTCGCCGTAGGGGTCGCCCTCGATGGCGACCATGTGCACCGTTTTGACGATCCAGGTCCCGGCACGATCGAGGGCCAGGCGCGCCCGACCGTCGTCGTCGGTACGCTGAAGCGTCTCCCGCTCGGGCGCCTCGCGGGTGAATGCCTTGACCAGCAGGCCAGGGACCGGGCGACCCTCGTGCAGCAGGCGCACCTCGAGAACGTCGTCGATTTTCATCACATAGGGGTTCGTGAGCGGGATCATCTCGAGCGTCAGGCCTAGCGGCGTGTCGACCGCGACCCCGTCCTCGCCGGACGTCCACAGCAACGCCTTCACGCAGCGTACGTAGTATTCACGGCCCGGCTTGCCGGCCTGGCCGCGCCGTTCGCGCAGCGGCCGGATGTACTCCATCCCCTCCATCGCGAGGTAGTCGTTGAACTTGTCTGGTGGCAACTCGACGAAGTCGTCGGTGCTCTGGTACGCGACCCAGCTCGCCCCGCCGGTGCGCGCTTGCACGGAGCCCGCCGGGTCGTCTCCCATGACGCCCTCGATCGGCCGCATGCCCATGCCGTCGTGCAGCTCGAAACGATCGATCCACGAATCGATGTAGGGCAGCGTCTCGCCCTTGAAGTGCTCGCCGACCAACAAGCTCACGGCCACCGGTCCGGCGGCGTCCTGGCTGTACGGCTCCGCCTCGATCCAGAAGTCGTGACCATGGGCGACCTGCATCGCGAGCAGCAGCGCACCTGCCGCCATCCACCTGCCGAACCGAACGGCTTCTTCGCAGCGCATCGCTCCTCCGTTTGACCCATCGGGTTGGAACCACTATACCCCCGGGATGCCCGCGTCCACCCGTGCCCTCACCGCAGCGTTCCGCTTTGGGCTCGCCACGCTGCTCACCGGTCTCCTGCTGGTGCCGAATGCCGGCGCGCACACGCTCCGCCCGGCGGTCGCCACGCTCGGTTTCGCCGGCGGCGGGGCATTCACGCTGGAGATCGAGACCAACCTCGAGGCACGGCTCGCCGGCATCGGTCCCGAGCACGCCGACACCCGCGACGCACCGACGGCCCGCGAGTACGACCGGCTGCGGGCGCTGCCGCCCGAAGCGCTGAGCGAGGAGCTCGCCTCGTTCCTGCCCGGGTTCGCCGAGCGTATCCGCCCCGGGGTCGATGGACAGCCACTGGAACTGGAGTTCGTCGAGGCCGCCATCCCAGAGGCCGGTGACCTCGATCTGGCGCGCAAATCGCGGCTGCGCTTCTCGGGCACGCTGCCACGCGGGGCACGCGAGCTGCACTGGGCCTGGCCCGCGGAGTTCGGCAACTGCGCGCTGCGCCTGGCCGATGGCGATGGCGAGGTGCTCCAGTCGTTCTGGCTCAAGGAGGGCGCGGCGAGTCCGCCGTTCCCCC
>JAACFL010000108.1 GCA_009937385.1 Gammaproteobacteria bacterium
CGGCGCAGGCGGCCGTCTACCGCTGGATCGATACCTACGGCGAAGTCCAGTACGGCGACAAGCCCCCGGCCGGGGTTGCCGTGGAGGAGGTCGAGCTGCCGGAGCTGAGCACCTACGCTCCCCCGCCGGCCGCCGATCCGGCCTACACGTCGCCCGCCGGCGAGGGCGAGTTCGCACCGGCCGAGGGCAAAGTGAAACGCTATCGCCGCCTGCTGATCACCCAGCCCACCGACGGCCAGACCATCCGCAGCGACGACGGCCTGATCAACGTTGCCGTGGACCTGAGGCCCGCACTGCAGGAGGTGGCCGGCCATCGCCTGATCGCGGTGGTCGATGGCCGTCGCATCCCGGGTGGCGGCAGCCGCATCCCGGTGCGTGTGCCGCGTGGCAGTCACCGGCTGCAGGTGGCGGTGATCGATGTCGACGGCCGGGTGGTGGCCCGCAGTCGCAAGATCAGTTTCGACATGCGGCCCAAGACCCGGCTGCCGATCCCCGCCGAGCTGGGCGGCATCGAGGGCTTGGCCCCGGCGCCCGCCCCCCTACCCAGCAACTAATGCACTAAAATGGTGCATGAGCCACCCTGGGCTGTCCCGGGTGAGGCGTCAACCTGCGCTCGAGGCCTTGTCGGAGCTGGGCGTGGCGCGGCAACGCCCGGTATTCGAAGTCGATCGCCCATGGCCTGGTTCTTGCTCAATTACTTGGCGGCCAGCGCCGACGACGCTCACCATGAACCTGCACAAGCGCATTCTAGACAGCCTCAGCAACGCGGTCCTGGTACTCGACCAGCGCCTCGTCGTCAGTTACATCAACCCGGCAGGGGAGATGTTGCTCGGGGTCAGTGCGCGCCAGGCGATGGGTCAACTCGCCGTCGACCTGTTGCAGCTCGATGCGCGCCTCGGTGACAGCCTCGCCCAGGCCCGTGACGGCGGCCATCCCTTCACCGAGCGCGAGGTCGAGCTGACACCTCGACCCGAGTTGGTGATCACCGTGGACCTGAGCGTCACGCCATTCATCGACGCGTCGCGCGACGCGACGCTGCTGCTCGAGCTTCAGCACCTCGACCGTCACCTGCGCATCAGCCGCGAGGAGCACCTGCTGGCGCAGCAGAACGCGACGCGTGCCCTGATCCGCGGCCTCGCCCACGAGGTCAAGAACCCGCTCGGTGGGTTACGCGGCGCCGCCCAGTTGCTCGAACGCCGCCTCGACGAGGCGGAGCTGCGCGAGTACACCCAGGTGATCATCGGCGAGGCCGACCGCCTGCAGGCGCTGGTCGATCGCATGCTCGGTCCGGCCAAGCTGCCGCGCCACGAAGAGCTCAATGTGCACGAGGTCCTCGAACGGGTGCGTCAGCTCGTCGAGGCCGAATCGCTGCTGAGCATCGACGCCGACTACGATCCGAGCATCCCGGACCTGGTCGGCGATCGCGACCAGCTGATCCAGGCGCTGCTCAACATCGTGCGCAATGCCGCGCAGTCGGTCGGTGAGGACGGCCGCGTCGCGGTGCGCACGCGCTGCCATCGCCAGTTCACCATCGGCCAACAGCGCCACCGGCTGGTGATCGGCATCGACGTTGCGGATAACGGGCCGGGGATCCCGGCCTCGATGGTCGAGAACATCTTCTACCCGATGGTCACGGGCCGTGAAGGCGGCACGGGCCTTGGCCTGTCGATCGCGCAGGAGCTGATCCATCGTCACGGGGGGCTGATCGAGTGCACCAGCCGGCCCGGGCAGACGGTGTTCCGCATCCTGCTTCCACTGGAAGGAGCCACGCATGAAGAGGACTGATATCGTCTGGGTGGTCGACGACGACCGCTCGATCCGCTGGGTGCTGGAAAAGGCGCTGCAGGGTGCCGACCTGGCGGTACGGACGTTCGAGTCGGCCGAGGCGATGCTCGCCGCGCTGCGCGATGGCGAGCCGGACGCGCTCTTCACCGACATCCGCATGCCGGGCATCGACGGCCTGCAGCTGCTCGAACGCATCCAGTTCGACTACCCCGAACTGCCGGTCATCGTCATGACCGCCCACTCGGATCTGGACAGCGCCGTCTCCGCCTACCAGGGAGGCGCCTTCGAGTACCTGCCCAAGCCGTTCGACGTCGACGAGGCCGTCGCCCTGGTCCAGCGTGCCCTGGCACGGCGCCACGAGTCTGCGGGCGGTGAGGCCAACGGCCAGCAGGCGCCCGAGATCATCGGCGAGTCGCCGGCAATGCAGGAGGTGTTCCGTGCGATCGGGCGTCTCTCGCGCTCGAACATCACGGTGCTGATCAACGGCGAGTCGGGCACCGGCAAGGAGCTCGTCGCGCTGGCGCTGCACCGCCACAGCCCGCGCGCGGCCAACCCGTTCATCGCGCTGAACATGGCGGCGATCCCGCGTGACCTGCTGGAGTCGGAGCTGTTCGGCCACGAGAAGGGGGCGTTCACCGGCGCCCAGGGGCTGCGTCGCGGCCGCTTCGAACAGGCCGACGGCGGCACGCTGTTCCTCGACGAGATCGGCGACATGCCGGCGGAACTGCAGACCCGGCTGCTGCGCGTGCTCGCCGACGGCGAGTTCTACCGCGTCGGCGGCCACGTGCCGGTGCGCGTCGACGTGCGCATCATCGCCGCGACCCACCAGGACCTCGAGGCGCGGGTGCGCGATGGCAGCTTCCGCGAGGACCTGTTCCACCGGCTGAATGTCATACGCATCCACATCCCGTCGCTGAGCCAGCGGCGCGAGGACATCCCGCGCCTGGCGCGCCATTTCCTGCACGCGGCCGCCGCGGAGCTCGACGTCGAGGCCAAGGCACTGCTGCCCGAGACCGAGACGCTGCTGTGCGATCTCGACTGGCCGGGCAACGTGCGCCAGCTCGAAAACACCTGCCGCTGGCTCACCGTGATGGCCTCGGGACGCGAGATCCATCCCGACGACCTGCCGGTCGAGCTGCGCGAGGCGTTGCCGCAGGAGGGCGGCGACGACTGGCTCGGCGCGTTGCGCCACTGGGCCGCGCGACGCCTGGCCAGCGGTGACAACGCCTTGCTCGACGACGCGCTGCCGGAGTTCGAGCGCACCCTGATCGACGTCGCTCTGGCGCAGACCGGCGGGCGCCGCCAGGATGCTGCGCGCCTGCTCGGTTGGGGACGCAACACGCTGACGCGCAAGATCAAGGAGCTCGGGATGGGCGGAGTCTGACCAAGGCCCCCGGTCAGGGCATGAACAGCGCGCTGACCTGACGCGTCGCCAATGCGGCGGCGGCGCTGCCCCCGCCCTTCCCGGTGCTGGTGAGGCGGCAGATTCTGAGGCCGTGAAGGGTGATGTCCTCGGCCTCGACCGTGAACCACGCCCGCCCAGCCACGACGACCTGATCGGTGCCATCGCCATCGTCGCAGCTTGTGGGCGACGAGGTGAAGACGATGCGGTGCATCGCCCAGTCGAGGCCCGACTCGGCGGCATGCAGGGCCTGGGTCGAGTGCCACTCGACGACCGACTCCTCGCTGCCGAACACCACCAGGCGCACCATCAGCGCGCCCAGCGCACCCAGACCGACGACCAGGAAGGCCGCGGTGATCAGTGCCGCACCGCGCTGAAGCCTACGGGACATTGCGCACCCGCATGTCCTGGTGAAGGGTGACCGTGATGCGGCGGTCACTCAGCTCGAGCGTCAGTCCGAGCACTCCGGCCGCGTTGACGCTGCCAGGGGTGTAGGAAAAGCTTGCATTGGTGACCCCGTCGACGAGGATCGGATCGGCCGTCGACCAGTCGGCGCTGGCGTTGTCGTAGATTGCGGTGTCGATGCCGTCGCGCTGGTGCCAGCGCAGTGTGCCGGACTCGACGCCCACTTCGACGGTGCGGTCGGCGATGTACAGCCGCTGACCGAGCGAGCCGAGCGGGAAACGCTTGCTGGCGCTGAAATCGACCACCGTGCCGTCGTCCGTTCGGTCGTTGGCGCACGTGGTCGCGGTGGTTCCGCTGACGCCGACCCAGGTGCGGTCCGACGTGGACGCAGCGCTCAGGTCACCCGGCGTCGTGTTGCCTATGACCAGGCTGGGGCTGCCCCCCGATCCCAGCACGCCGGCCACGATCGTCGCGGTGTCGTCATCGAGCGCGTAGAGCGCGGTGCGGTCGTTGGATGCGCGGAAGCGCTTGTTCACGTCGTTGAATGCACGTGCGCTGCCGCAGTCCGGATCCTGGTCGAACTGTTCTGACGGCACCGTGTAACGGGCGACGTGCACGGCGTGAACGAACTCGACCCCCTGGCCACCGGCCACCGTCTGCACGCTGTTCGGCACGGCGTTGCGCAGTTCCCTGGAGAGGCGCTCCATGGCCTGCCGGCCGTGGGCGGTGAGGTCGGCATAGGACTGGGCATCGAGGTAGGCCTCGGTGGCCTGGCGCAGGAACGGGATCGTGACCATCGCCAGGATGCCGAGCAGCAGGACGGTCATGATGCTCTCGATCAGTGTGAAGCCGCTCTCGCGCATGCTCAGAAGTTGACCCTGTAGGCATCGAGGCGAATGACTTCGCCTCCCGGAGTGGTGACCTCGACCTCGATCAGCAGGGCGTCGGCGGCCGGGATGCCGTTCCAGCTCGCGCCGGGGACGCTGACCGAGACCTGCGCACAATAGCCCTGGAGTCCGCTGACCGCGCTGCCGGTCGCGTCGGTGGGGGGGCAGGCGTTGAGGCCGTCGTAGTCGTCGACGTCGTCGAAATCGGTCCGGGCAGCCTCGCCGGCGTCGGCCCCAGGCGCGGCGGCGCTGTTCGCCGGGAGGCAGTTGGGAGGCGAGCTCTGGCAGACCGGTGAGGGGCAGCTGCCTGGAGTGAAGGCGCCGCAGTAGGCGGTGCAGCGACCAGATCCGGTTTCGACGCAGCCGCCGCCGTCGGGCGTGTTCTCGTTCCATGGCTTGCCGAGCACCTCCTCGAGGTAGCTGCTGGCCATGGTGCGCGCGCGCTCGCGCTGCAGCGGCTCGCTGCTGCGCGCCACGCTGTTGACGTAGAGCGTGGAGAGGCCGGCCACGGTGATGCCGACGATGAGGATGTACATCACCAGTTCGATCAGGGTGAAGCCGTTGCGCATGGGTCTCATCGGATGTACCCCGTGACACGCTCGATGACGATGGTCTCGCTGCCACCGGAGACACTGACGGTGATCGCGGCGTTGCCGGCCGAGCAGGACAGGCCTCCGCTGCAGCTGGGGGCGCCGCGCGAATCGAAAGTGACCGTGCCGGTGGGGGAGACCGAGACGCCAGCCCACGATTCGATGAACGGCGTCGTGCCGCTCAGCGGGTTGTTTACATCGTTGCCGGCGTCGTCGCGCACGCGGTAGCCGGACGCTTCGACGACCACGCGGTAACCGCTGCGGTCGGAGTGGGTCAACGCCAGGTGCTGGGCGTGGCGCAAGGCACCGATCAGTTCGCCCGTGGCCTCGCGCGCGCTCGGGGTGGCCAGGTCGAGACGCGCGACGGCGAAGACCGCGAGCACCGACAGCAGCACGATGACCGTGATGAGCTCGACGAGGGTGAAGCCGCCGGCTCTCAACGGGGTTCCTGCCAAAAGAGGATGCGATCGTCACCGCGGAAGATGCCGAACACCAGGGTGGCCGGCTCGGGGTTCGGCAGCCAGGCGGGCCAGCCGCTGCCGCAGCCCGCGAAGGTCAGCGTGGTCCGCCCCCCGGTCGTGCTGGCATCGGCGGTCAGCGTCGCGACCACGTCGGCCTGTCCCGGCAGCGGCAGGGCCACGTCGTAGCCCGTCGTGATCGGCCCATGGATGCCACCGGCATCCGGGATCAGGGCGGGGCCGTCGGTCTGCGCCAGCGACGTGGTCACGCCGACATCGGTCTTGCAGAACTGGATGGTGGTGCAGGCGTCGTCGGTGTGGGTCGTGAAACCGCCCTGGGCAGTGTCGTAGTAGCGGGCTTCCAGGTCGAAGGTCAGCTGGTCGCCCACCACGGCCGTCGTGCCGTAGGTGCCGCGCGTGAAGGGCTGTCCATAGCGCAGTGTCGCGCCGCCGATGTTGGCGAACGTCAGACCCGACTCGTTGCCCGGGGCATCGTCGTAGTTGCAGCTGGCAGACGCGTCGGTGATGACATCGCCGGCGGCATCGTAAGCGGTCGCATCGAAGCAGACGCCGTCGCTGTCGATCAGGTTGCGGTTGAGTGAGGCGTCGTCGGCCTCGAACGGGTAGAGCACCAGGTCGACGTCGGCGCTGAACGGGTCCTCGGGGTCGCTGCGGCGGGAGTAGGCGAAGCGGTCTCCGGTGGGCTCGAGCCATGGGGCCGTGCGGCCATCGGTCGGATCGCTGTCGAAGGTCAGGGTCGCGTCCGCGTCGGCATCGACGTAGGGCAACAAGTAGGTCGGATCGGTTGGATCGACGCGATCCACGTAGGTGCGGTAGAGCGGGACCGGGTTGGTGGTGTCGGCTTGGAGCTTCCAGAAGGCCCCCCGGTAGTTCCAGGTGAACGCGTTGGCGTCGGTCTCGCCCAGCTTCTGCGGCAGCACGCTGAGCCGTGGTGGCGTCGTGAAGGTGAAGCCTTGGCTGCTGTCGCTCGCGCCCTGGCCCAGGTAGGTGAACGGTGTCGTGCCCGCGGTGCAGGTGTCGACGAACGCGGGGAGGTTGGCCTTGAGCACGAAGCGCGCGGGATAGAAGCGCCCGACCCCCGTGACCTCGCCCGCCACCGGGTCGGCGAGGGGCGGCGCGTTCGACAGGTCCACCGCAGCGCCGAGGTAGTCGTCGGTCCCGTCGCCGTCGCTGTCGTCGAAACGCGCCTGCAGGTCGATGATCCCGACCTCGTCCCAGCTCGGGGTGGCCAGTGCCTGACCTGCGCTGAAGCCGGTCACGCTGCTGCCGGACAGGCTGCCGAGGATCGCGTCGGCCGGCATCGTGGCGTCGAGCACGTGCTGCAGCACGACACCCGCGGGGCTGGACTCCTGGCCGAAGTTGGGGGTCGCGGCATTGTCGGTGAGGTCGGCACCGGCATCGGGCAGGCCGTCATTGTCGGCGTCGTCGGCGCCCGCCCAGGCCACGGCCGTGACGACGGCCTGGAAGTCGCCGCCCGCCATGGCGAAGCGGCTGCCGCCGGCATCGGCCGCGTAGGAGGCGCCAGCGGTGCCGTTGTTCGCGCGATCGTCGAGCAAGTCGTCGAACAGGCCGTCGCCGTCGCTGTCGAGGTTGAAGTCAAGGTCGAATCCGAATGGCCGGGAGACGAAGACGTTGCTGCTGCCCTCGACGGACTCCCCCGAGTCGCTGCCGTCGTCGAACGGGATGGCGTAGCGCGCCCGCAGCTGGATGGCGCCGGCATCGGGATAGTCAAGCGCCAGGCTTGCCTTCGAATCGGCACCGAAACGCAGGGAGACGTCGCTGTAGGCTTCGCCTCCGTCGAGGTTCTGCGGGTTGGCGAGGTTCTGGGTGTTGCCGTTGTTGGTGACGGCGATTTGCCCGCCGACTTGGCAGGCGCCCGGATCGTCGCACAGCGAGCCGAGTTCGACGGTGACGTCGCCACCGTCGGG
>JAACFL010000109.1 GCA_009937385.1 Gammaproteobacteria bacterium
AACTCGACGCGGTGTTGGTGATGCATGCGCCGACCGCGATCGCCTCGAGCAGCGAGGGTGCGCAGGCGGTCCTCGACACCCTGGAGGAAACCAAGGGCAAGCACGGCAAGTACGTGCTGACCAACTGGATGGGCGAGGACGCGGTCGCCGAGGCGCGCGACCTCTTCTCCGCGTCCGACATCCCGACCTACCGCACGCCGGAGGGCGCGGTCGGCGCGTTCATGCACATGGTGCACTACCGGCGTAACCAGGAGCTGCTGACCCAGACGCCGCCGTCGGCGCCGGAGGAGTTCAAGCCGGCCACGGCGACCGCGCGGCTGGTGATCGAGAGCGCGCTGGCCGGCGGTCGCGAGATGCTCGGCGAGGCGGAGGCCAAGGCGGTGTTCTCCGCCTACGCCATCCCGGTGGTCGAGACCCACGTCGCCGCCGACCCGGCGGGTGCGGCGGCGACCGCGAAACGCATGGGCTTTCCGGTGGCGCTCAAGGTGCTCTCCGACCAGATCAGCCACAAATCCGATGTCGGCGGCGTGGTCCTCGACCTCGATTCGGCCGACAAGGTGCAGGCGGCCGCTGAGGGCATCCTGGCGCGCGTCGCCGAGCTGTTTCCGGACGTGCCGAAGCCGAGCTTCACGGTGCAGAAGATGGCGCGCATGAAGGGTGCGCAGGAGCTGATCATCGGCGCGACCACCGATCCGATCTTCGGTCCGGTGCTGCTGTTCGGGCAGGGCGGTACGGCGGTCGAGGTCATCGGCGATCGCGCCGTCGCGCTGCCGCCGCTCAACATGAGCCTGGCGCGCGAGCTGATCCGGCGCACGCGCATCTACAAGCTGCTCGAGGGCTACCGCGATACGCCGAGTGCCGACCTCGATGCCATCTGCCTGACGCTGATCAAGGTCGCGCAGTTGATGATCGACCTGCCGGAGATCGTCGAGCTCGACATCAATCCGCTGTTCGCCGGACCCGAGGGGGTGCTCGCGCTCGACGCGCGCATCAGGGTCGCGCCGGCCGAATGCAGCGGCCCCGAGCGCCTCGCGATCCGTCCCTACCCGCAGGAGCTCGAGGAGAAGTTCGCGCTCAGGGACGGCCGCCAGGTGCTGCTGCGCCCGATCCGCCCCGAGGACGAGGAGGCGCACTACACCTTCCTCGGCAAGCTCGCGCCGCAGGACATCTACTACCGCTTCTTCGGCGTCATCAACCCGCGCATGGAGCACCGCGAAATGGCGCGCCTGACGCAGATCGATTACGACCGCGAGATGGCGTTCATCGCCACCGGCAGGGGCGAGCGTGGCGAGCCTGAGACCCTCGGTGTGGTGCGTACGCTGACCGACCCGGACAACACCGTCGCCGAGTACGCGATCATCACCCGCTCGGACCTCAAGGGGCAGGGACTGGGCCGCAAGCTGATGCAGAAGATGATCGATTACACCCGCACGCGTGGTACCCGCCAGATCGTCGGCCAGATCCTGCCCGAGAACCAGCCCATGATCGGACTGGCGCGGGCGCTCGGCTTCAGCGCCGAGCACGACAGCGCCGAGAACGTCACCGTGGTGCGGTTGCCTCTGCATTCCTAGTCGTTGCGCCCAGAGGGGCGTGACCCCGACCGCCGTTTTATCGCGGACTGCTTGAGAGGGGTCGGAGTCGAGCATCGACTCTGACCCCGAGGTTCAATCGTGGAATCGGCCCGGGGGCAGGTCTCCTGCGGGGAGACCGAACTCTCCTGCAGGCGCGGCGCTTCCCTCCGGCCACGACGCGGCCTAGATCCCGAGCAGCACCCGCACGTGTGCCGCGGCACTGCGCCCGAGCGCGGAGAGCGCGTAGCCGCCCTCGAGCGTCGAGACGATGCGACCCGCGGCGTGGCGGTTGGCCAGCTCGACCAGCTCGCGGGTGACCCAGGCGTAGTCCGACTCGACCAGTTGCATGCCGCCCATGTCGTCCTCGAGATGGGCGTCGAAGCCGGCCGAGACCAGGATCAGCTCCGGGGCGAAGGCGTCGATCGCGGGCAGCCAGCGCTCCTCGACCGCAGCACGGAAGCCGCTGCCCCCTGAGCCGGCCGGCAGCGGGCAGTGCACCAGGTTGTCGCGCTCGAGCGGCGTGGTGTACGGGTAGAACGGGTGCTGGTAGGTGGAGCAGGCGAGCACGTTCGAGGTGTCGGCGAAGATCACCTCGGTGCCGTTGCCGTGGTGGACGTCGAAGTCGGCGATGGCGACCCGCTCCAGGCCGTGCGCGGCGAGCGCGTGGGCCGCGCCGACCGCGACGTTGTTGTAGAAGCAGAAGCCCATCGCCTGGTTGCGTTCGGCGTGGTGGCCGGGTGGGCGGACGTTGCAGAAGGCGTTGTCGGCCTCGCCGGTGAGCACCAGGTCGACGGCGCGCACCATGGCGCCCGCTGCGCGCCGCGCGGCGCCCAGGGTCGCAGCATTCATCCAGGTGTCGGGATCGACCTCGGCGAGCCCGTCGCCGGTCGGCGCCAGCTGCTCGAGGTGATCGAGGTGCGCTTCGCTGTGCACGCGCGCCAGCTGTTCGTGGCTGGCCAGAGGCGGCTCGTGGTAGCGCAGCAGGTCGAGCAGGCCGCTGGCGATCAGGCGGTCCTCGATGGCGCCGAGGCGCGACGGGCACTCGGGGTGGCCGTCGAACATCGCGTGACGGTGGCAGTCGGCATGGGTCAGGTAGGCGGTGCGACGCATGGACCGTGCTCCGGTGGTGGGCGGGTCAGCCCGCAGCGTGGGCCACGAGCCACTCGGTGCAAGCCACGGCGTCCATCGGAGCGGCCAGGGCCTCGCCCTGTGCCTGGTCGCAGCCGAGCGTTCGTACGCACTCGAGCAGCGTGTCGTTGACGACCCCCTCGGCCAGCACCCGGGTGCCGAGGTGGTGCGCGGCACCGGCCAGGGCCCCGGCGAGCTTGGCCGCAGCCGGGTCGTCGGCAGTCCGTTCCACCAGCCGCGTGTCGAGCTTGACCACCGCCAGCGGCAGCTTCTGCAGCAGCGCGAAATCGGCCGGCGCATGGCCGACGTCGTCGATGCCCAGTGCCACGCCAAGGTTGGCGAGTTGTTCGAGCACCGCGGTGACGGCGGGCGAACAGGCGGTCAAAAGCCGGGGTGGCAGGTCCAGCTGGAGGTCCGATGGCGCGAGCGCGTGGCGTTGCAGCGTTGACGCGACGAGGGAGACGAACTCCTTGTCGCGCAGCTGGCGTGGTGAGACGTTCCAGGTGATCGCCGGCGCTGCAATCCCTTCGGCTCGCCACGCGGCGAGCTGGACGCAGGCCAGGTCGAGCACGTGGGCGCCGAGCTCGAGGATGAAGCCGGTCTCCTCGGCGGTGTTCAGGAAGGTCTCTGGAAGCAGGAGTTCCCCTGGCTCGCGCGCCCAGCGTACCAGCGCCTCGAGCGCCACGGGGAGGCCGCTCTCGAGGTCGATGGCGGGCTGGTAGAGCAGCAGCAGCTCGTCGTTGCCCAGCGCGCGGCGCAGGTCGAGCAGGGTGCGGATGCGCTCGGCGGTCCCGGGCTTCAGGTCGGCACTGAAGAAGTGCGAAGTGCCGCCACCGTACTCCTTGGCACGGAACATGGAGATGTCAGCGTTCTTGATCAGCGTGGCGGTATCGTGGCCGTCCTCCGGGTAGAGCGCGATGCCGATGCTCGCCGAAAGCGTCAGCGAGCGGCCCTCGACGTCGAGCGGGACGTTCAGCGCATCGAGCAGCTTCTGGGCGACGTCACCGGCGTATTCCGGCTCGGCCAGCTCGGTAACCAGCACCACGAAGGTGTCGCCCCCCCAGTGGGCGAGTGTGTCGATGCCGCGCAGTGCCGCCTTCAACCGCTGCGCCACCGAGGTGATCACCTGGTCGCCGATCGCGTGGCCGTGGTCCAGGTTCACCTGCTGCATGCGGTCGATGTTGACGAACAGCACGCCAAGGCAGCTGTCGTGCCGCTTGGCGTGCGCCAGTGCACGTTCGACGCGATCGATGAGCAGCGCGCGGTTGGGCAGCCCGGTCTGTTGGTCGTGGGTGGCCATCTGGCGCAGCTGGCCCTCGGTCTTGCGCCGCGCGGTGATGTCGCGCACGAAGGCGCAGTTGAATTCACGCTCACCGATCTGCAGGAAGTTCGCAGTCACCTCGACCGGGAACACCTTGCCGTCGCGGTGGCGATGGTGGGTCTCGAACTGGATGCGCTTGCGCTGCTTGAGCTCTTCCCAGTGCAGCGGCCAGATCTCGGTCGGGAAATTGGGATCGAGCGTGGTCACCGGCATGCCGACCAGTTCATCGCTGGCGTAGCCGAGGTTGCGGCAGGCGGCGTCGTTGGCGTACAGGATCCGTGCGTCCGGCCCGATCCAGAAGACCGACTCGTCGATGTGATCGATCGAGAAGCGTGTCAGCTGGGCCCGTTCGTCGCTGTCAGCGCGTTGTGACAGATCGCGCGCGATGACGATCGAATACTCGGCGCCCTCGAATTCGAGCCAGGTGTCGGAGATCTCGACCGGCAGCGCGACCCCGTTCGCGCACAGGTGGCGCACGCTGACGTTGAGCTTGCCGCAACGCTTCAGGCTCGCCCAGTGCTGCGCCCAGGTTTCGGCAGGGAAGTCTGGATCGAGATCGTGGATGGTCAGGCCGAGGAGCGCGTCGCGTGGGTAGCCGTAGGTGGCGACGGCGCGCGTATTGGCCCAGGTGATGTGTCCCCGGTCGTCGAGCAGCAGCACCAGGTCTTCGGTGCAATCCACCGCATGCAGCAACCGTGCGGCTTGGCCGGCAACGATTCCATTCAGACTGCGGTCTTCGCTTTCCATGCTGCCATTGTGCCGTGCTGTGCGCAGCCGATTGGCGCGCGAGGCTACTATAGCAGCTCGCCCGAGCCTCGCTTGCAGCTTGGAGTGGCCGTGTCGACAGGCAACCTGCGCATCGTTTCCGGAGGTCAGAGCGGCGTCGATCGCGGCGCCCTCGACGCCGCCCTCGCGCTCGGCTGCCCATGCGGTGGCTGGTGCCCGGAGGGACGCCTCGCGGAGGACGGACCGATTCCGGCGCGCTACCCGCTGCGTGAGCTGCCCGGTGGTGGCTACCGGGCGCGTACCCGGTGCAACGTCCGCGACAGCGACGCGACGCTGATCGTCACCTTCGGCACGCCGACCGGCGGCACCGCGGCGACGCTCGACGACTGCCGTGCACTGGGCCGCCCGGTGCTGGTGATCGATGGCGACGCGGCCGATATCGCGACGGCCGCAGAGCACCTGGGTGCGTTCCTCGCGCAACAGCATGTCGCTGTGCTCAACGTCGCCGGGCCGCGCGCCAGCGGCCATTCCAGGGCCTACGCCTACGCCCGCGCACTGCTCGAACGACACTTGTCTGGAGCGGCCGCGTGATCCCGCGTCGGCTTGCTATGCTTTGGCAGCGACGCGAGGGAGGAGACGCATGAGCTGGTGGGGCAAGGTGTTGGGCGGGGCGTTCGGCTTCATGCTCGGTGGGCCGCTCGGTGCGGTGCTCGGTGCGGCGTTCGGCCACCAGTTCGACAAGGGGGTCAAGGGGCTCGATCGCGAGGCATTCGCGCCGGGCGACACCGAGCGGGTCCAGCTCGCGTTCTTCACGGCCACCTTCTCGGTGATGGGTCACATGGCCAAGGCCGACGGCAAGGTGACGCGCGACGAGATCGCGCTGGCCGAGGCGGTCATGGCACGCATGGATCTCGCGCCGCAGATGCGCAAGGCCGCGGTCAAGCTGTTCGACCAGGGCAAGCAGGCCGATTTTCCCCTCGACGACGTCCTCGACCAGTTCCGTCGCGAGGCCCACCGGCGGCGCAATTTGCTGCGCATGTTCCTGGAGATCCAGCTGCAGGCCGCATTGGCCGACGGACACCTGCACGTCGCGGAACGCCGCGTTCTCGAGCGGGTCTGCGACCGGCTCGGCCTGGCGCGCGCCGAACTCGAGGCACTCGAGGCGATGTTCCGTGCCGAGCACCACCACCAGCGCACGCGCCCGACCCAGCGCCCGGTGCTGTCCGACGCCTACGCGATGCTGGGCGTCGACGCCGAGGCCAGTGACGCGGAGGTCAAGCGTGCGTACCGGCGGTTGCTCAGCCAGCACCACCCCGACAAGCTGGTCGCGAAAGGCCTGCCCGAGGAGATGATGAAGCTGGCGACCCAGAAGACCCACGAGATCCGCCAGGCCTACGAGGCGGTGCGCGAGGCGCGCGGGTTCTAAGCAGGACGCCTTGGATCGTCCCCTCCTGCAGGAGCGGCCCCCAGGCCGCGACACGTCAAGCCGGTAGCGCGCCGTGGGTGGCGCTGCTGCAAGTCAAAGATCGGATTCGCAGGCGGGCAGAGCAGCACGAGCCCGCCCGTCACGCTAGGTGCGGTCCGAGAAGGTGCTGCGGTAGGCGGTGCGCAGCCGGTGCAGCACCACCAGCAGCGCGAGCACCAGCAGCGCGGCGTTGCCGTTGTGCGCCACCGCGCTGAGCAACGGCAGTCCGCCGACGACGTTGGCGATGCCGAGCACGATCTGGACGGCAAGCAGCACGCCGAGCAGCAGCCCCGGCGCGCGCATCGCCGGACGCGCCATCAGCGCCAGCACCAGCCCGCCAACCACCGCCAGCACCGCCAGCGCACCGAAACGGTGGGCGAGGTGGATCGCGGTGCGTGCCTCGGCATCGAGCACGCCGAACTCGTAATTGGTGCCGGTCCCGCGCCACAGCACGAACGCCTCGCCGAAGTCGGCCGGCGGCAGGTAGAGGCCCGCGAGGCAGGTCGGGAATTCAGGGCAGCTGAGCGCCGCGTAGTTGGTGCTGGTCCAGCCGCCGAGCGCGATCTGCAGCAGCAGCACGCCGAGCGCCAGCCAGGCCCAGGTGCGCAGCCAGTCGGGAGCCGGATGGTAGCCACGGTCACCGCCCTCGCGCAGCGCAAACCACCACAGCAGTGCGGTGGTGGCGAGCCCGCCGAGCAGGTGCAGCGTCACCACCGCCGGCTTGACCAGCAGGGTCACGGTCCACATGCCGAGCAGGCCCTGGAACACCACCAGCACGACCAGCAGCAGGGGCAGGAGCGACTGCGCCAGGCCGCGCATGCGCCATGCGTAGCCGGCCATCAGCACGATGCCGAGGCCGAGACCGGCGGCGAGGTAGCGGTGCAGCATCTCCTTCCAAGCCTTGGCCGGCTCCAGCGGTCGCTGTTGCAGCAGCGGGTCGTCGGCCGCGAGGCTGTCGGCCTGGGGCACCGTCAGCTGGCCGTAGCAGCCGGGCCAGTCGGGGCAGGCGAGGCCGGCGTCGGAGAGGCGCACGTAGGCACCGAGCGTGACCACGCCGAGTGCCAGCAGCGTCAGAAGCAGGGCCGGCAGACGCAGCGCACCGCGGTTGTTACGTACAATGGCGACCATGAAAGAAAATCCTGCCGAGACGGACCCGCCCGCGCATTCTAGCAGCGCTTCCTGGACCATCGACCTGCCGGCCGAGCACCTTCCGGCGGCACGCCGCTGGTTGCTGCTCGGGCTCGTCGC
>JAACFL010000110.1 GCA_009937385.1 Gammaproteobacteria bacterium
ATCGGCGTGCCGCAGGCTGACGGTGCGATACGGCCCGAGCCGCGCATGGACCTCGCGCATGTCGGCAGCTCGGTGCTCTACATGGCCAACCTGCCGCTGGACACCAACGTGCAGTTCATGACCATCATGGCGACCAAGATGCCGTTTGTCGGCCGCGGGTGAGGCCATTGGGGACCACGTCATGAAACTCGCCCTTGAACTCGGACAGTCCGCCACCTGGACGCGGCGCATCGAGGCGCACCACGTCGAGGCCTACCGCGACATCACCGGCGACACCAACCCGTTGCACTTCGATCCAGACTACGCGGCCGCGACCAACTTCGGGCGCCTTATCGTGCATGGCGGCATTACTGCGGGCGCGCTGAACGCGCTGGTTGCCGAGGTCATGCCTGGGCCGGGCAGTGTGTTTATCCGGCAGGAGCTCGACTACCTCGGCCCGGCCTGTGTCGGCGATAAGCTGAAGGCGACAGGCGAGGTGGTCTGGCTGCACGACTCCAAGCCGGTTTGCCATCTCGATGTCGAGGTGACTGCTCAGGGCCCCGACGACACAGAGCCGCGCACCTGCCTGAAGGGGCGCTGCGTGGTCTACCGCGCCGTGCCGGGCTAGGTCAGCACGCGCACCGGATCGTCGGCGAGCCAGCGGGTGACGCACTCGACGCTCTCGCCATAGAAGACCCGGTAGGTCTCCTCGGTGACGAAGCCGACATGCGAGGTCAGCACGGTGTTCGGCAGCGTCACCAGCGGGTGGTGCGGCGACAGCGGCTCCTGGTCGTAGACGTCAAGACCGGCGCCGCCGATGCGGCGTTCGCGCAGCGCGTCGATCAGCGCGTTCTCGTCGACGATCGGACCGCGCGAAGTGTTCACCAGCAGCGCCGTCGATTTCATCTTGGCCAGTTCGTTGGCGCCGATCAGGCCTTCGTAGCGCGGTCCCAGCACCAGGTGGATCGAGATCACGTCGGCGCGCGCCAGCAGTTCGTCGAGTTCGACCCGGCTGGCGCCGACCTCGGCACAGCGAGCGTCGGTCAGGTTGGTGCTCCACGCCAGCACCTCCATGCCGAACGCCTGGCCGTAGCCGGCGACCAGACCGCCATGGCGTCCAAGGCCGAGGAGGCCGAGCGTGCGCCCGCGCAGGTCGTTGCCGAGCGTCGACTGCCACAGCCCACGACGCACGGCGCGGTCCTCTACGACGATCTTGCGCGACAGCGCCAGCACCAGCCCCCAGGCAAGTTCGGAGGCGGCATGGCCCGGTGAGGCGGTGCCGCAGACGGTGACGCCATGGTCGCGCGCCGCGTCGAGGTCGATCGCCAGGTTGCGCATGCCGGTGGTGACCAGCAGACGCAGCTCCGGCAGCTTCTCGAACAGCGTGCGGGGGAAGGGCGTGCGCTCGCGGTTGGCGCAGACGACGTCGAAACCATCGAGTGCTTCGGCCGCGGCGAGTTCGCTTTCGAACGCCTCGCGGAAGACGGCGATCTCGCACTGGGCCTCGAGCGCGGACCAGTCGGCCATCTGCAGGGCGACGCCCTGGTAGTCGTCGAGGATCGCGATGCGGGTCATGCTGCGCCTCCGGTCGTGGCGTTCACGCCTCGCGCATCTCGTGCGCGGTGCTGCCGTTGGCGCTGCCGTCGGCGTAGTGACTGTAGGCCTCGACGTAGAACGATGCTGGCTCGCCCTGGGCCTGGACCGATTCGCGGGCGCGCATCGCCTCGAGCCATGCGGCGATGCCGGTGCACTCGCCGGGCAGCTCGAAGCCGCGGTAGTGCGCGAGCACCGGGAAGCGCTCGAAGAACGGGTAGAAGGCGATGTCGGCGAGGCTGAAGGTCTCGCCCAGCCACCACGGGCCGTGGTGCCCCGGGCCGTAGCGTTCCATCTCTTCAAGGGTGTCGGCCAGGCGTTGCGCCATGGCCGTGCGGCGCTCGGGCGTCTCGGCGAGCAGCAGCTTGTAATAGAGCGGTGCGAAGTAGACGTTGGCGAAGTCGACGGCGATGCGCGCCCGGGCCCGCAGCAGTGGGGTGCCCGGCATCAGCGGAGGCTCGGGGTGGCACTCGTCGAGGTACTCGTTGATCGCCGACGACTCCCAGACCTTCTCTTCACCGTGCAGCAGCAGCGGCACCTTGCCGGTCGGCGACAGTGCGAGGTACCAGTCGGGCGTCTGCTTGAGGTCGATCTCGACGAGCTCGAAGTCGAGGTCCTTCTCGTGCAGCACCAGCCGGGTGCGCTGGGCGTAGGGGCAGCTCGGGGCGCTGTAGAGGGTGATGTCGGACACGCTGCGACTCCGTTTGCGGATCGCCAGTGTACCGGGTTCGGTTCAGCGATCGGTTGTTCGCGGTTTGCGACCGGTGACCATCGAGCGCACCAGGTTTTCATGGTGCTGAAAGCTGGCCAACAGCACGCCAGCGACGTGGGCGAAGACCAGCAGCAGGGTCAGGTTGGCCAGCACCTCGTGGACCTCCTCGAACAGTTCGCCGGCCCACTCGTCGAGGGCAAGGATGCCGCTGATGACCGCCAGCAGGAGGGTGATCAGCAGGGCCACGACCATTGCCCCACCGGCCGGGTTGTGACCCAGGTAGCGACGCGCCCTGAATCGAGCCACGTCACCGAGGTAGGCGATCACTTCCCGTGGCGGGTAAACGAAGTCACTGAATCGGGCGTGCTGTGGACCGACAAGGCCCCAGGCGGCGCGTAGCGTGACCAAGCCTCCGATGACGTAGCCGGCGAATTCATGTGGCCCCAGCCAGTCATCGCCGGTCAACCAGGCCACGGTGTAGGCAATCACGAGGCTCCAGTGGAACACGCGAACCAGAGGGTCCCAGATGAGGCTCGTGTCGGAACGATCCATCGTCCCCTCGCTTGTGAGATGACCTCCTGCCCTGGAAGTATGGACCCAATTCGTGAACCGTCGAGGGTGTGTGGAGTCGTACCCTCGTATGGCGCCCGAGAAGACCAAGACCGTGCATGTGAAACGCCCGCTGCTGATGCTCCTCGGCAACCAGCTCTTTCCGCTGGGGCTTCTGGCGCACTGGCGTGACAGCCCGGTGTTCATGGCCGAGGACCTCGGCCTGTGCACCCACGTCCGCCATCATCAGCAGAAGCTGGTGCTCTTTCTCGCCGCGATGCGCAGCCATGCCGCTGCGCTGCGTGCGGCCGGGTTCGAGGTCGATTACCGCGACCTCGACCACGGCGGGGAGCGGCCCTATGAAGAGAAACTGCTCGAGGCGGTGCGCGCGAGCGGCGCCGACACCCTGGTCCATTTCGAGATCGAGGATCGCTTCTTCGAGACGCGCATCGTGGCCTTCGCCCGCAAGCACGGCCTGCGGCGGCAGGTGCTTTCTAGCCCGATGTTCCTCTGCCCACGCGCGATCTTTGCCGACTTCATTGAGCGCGCCGGCGAGCATCCGCGCATGGCCGATTTCTACCGTGGCGAGCGGCGTCGGCTCGGCGTGCTGGTCGATGAGCGCGGCAAGCCGACCGGTGGCAAGTGGAGCTTCGATGCCGACAACCGCAAACGCCTGCCGCGCGGCGTGACGCCGCCGTCGGTCACCTGGCCTGAACCCGACGCGACCGCGCGGGAGGTCGTCGACCTGGTCAGCACCCGTTTTGACGACCATCCCGGTGACGCGCAAGCCTTCCGTTGGCCGACCACCCGCGATCAGGCGCTGGCCTGGCTCGACGAGTTCGTCACGCAGCGCCTGGTCGGGTTCGGCACCTATGAAGACGCGCTGTCGACTCGCACGGCAACGCTGCACCACAGCCTGCTCGCGCCGCTGCTGAACATGGGGCTGTTGACACCGAACGAGGTGCTCGACCGTGTGCTCGCCGTCGCGGGAGAGCAGCAGGTCCCGCTCAACGACCTCGAGGGCTTCGTGCGCCAGCTGATCGGCTGGCGGGAGTTCGTGCGCGGCATCGACCGCCACTTCGGCGCGTGGCAGGAGGAGGGCAATTTCTGGGATCACCGGCGACGGCTCGGCCCGGCCTGGTACGACGCCACCACCGGCATCCCGCCGCTCGACGACGCCATCCGCACCGCGCTCGAGACCGGCTGGGCTCACCACATCCAGCGTCTGATGGTGCTCGGCAACCTGATGACGCTGTGCGAGATCGAGCCGCGCGCCGCGTGGCGCTGGTTCATGGAGCTGTTCGTCGACTCGTCGGACTGGGTGATGGGACCGAACGTCTACGGCATGGCGCTCTACAGCGACGGCGGGCTGTTCGCGACCAAACCGTACCTGTGCGGCGCGAACTACCTGCTGAAGATGAGCGACTACCCGCGTGGCGACTGGTGTGATGTCGTCGACGGGCTCTACTGGCGCTTCATCGCCCGTCACCGCGATTTCTTCGCCGCGCAGCCGCGGCTGGCGGTGATGCCGCGCACGCTGGACCGGCTCGAGCCGGGGCGACGCGAGCGGATCTTCGCCGCGGCCGAGGCGTTCCTGGAACGGGTGACCGATCCGCCCGGCTAACCGGCGACGGCGAGTTCGGGACCGGTCGACGACGGCATGCGGGCGAAGTCGGCCATGGCGTCGACCAGCTTGGGTGCGCTGCCGGCATACGGCAGCAGAGTGAAGGTGACGTCACGGTGCGCTTCGCGTGCGGCCTTGACCAGTCCCGGGACGTCGCGGGTGACGTGGCGTCCGGGCGCCAGGAAGTAGGGCAGTACGACGATCTCGTCGACGCCGCACGACACGCAGTCGGCGATGCCCTTGGTGGCGCCGGGCTCGGCGAACTCAAGGAACACCGGTTTCACGCAGTCGTACTGGCCTCTCAGCTGCTCGGCGAGGTCGGCGGCGAGATCGACGACGATGCGGTTCGAGTTGTCGTCGCGACTGCCGTGGGCGATCAGGAGGAGTGCGCGCATGTCAAGCTCCTTGCTTGATGTGGTGCTGGTAGCGATCGAGCGCCGCGGCACGCGCCGCGCGCAGGTCGACCAGCGGGGGAGGCGGCTGCTCGCGGTAGGCCGCGGACAACCAGCTGTTGCGGTAGTGGGCGGCCGCGTCGAACTTCTCGGCCTGCAGGTCGGGATTGAAAATACGGTAATAGGGCGCGGCGTCGACGCCGCAGCCGGCGACCCACTGCCAGCCGAGGGTGTTGTTGGCCAGATCGGCATCGACCAGCGTGTCCCAGAACCAGGCCGCGCCGAGGCGCCAGTCGAGACCGAGTTGCTTGGTCAGGAACGACGCGGCGACCATGCGCACGCGGTTGTGCATCCAGCCGGACTCCCACAGCTCACGCATCCCGGCATCGACCAGTGCGATGCCGGTGCGTCCCTGCTGCCACAGCTCCAGCAGGCGCGCGTCGTCACGCCAGAAGCCCTGCTCGAAACGCGCATTGAGCGAGCGCTCGGGGCTCTCCGGGAAGTGCCACAAGACATGGTGCGCGAATTCGCGCCACAGCAGCTCCGACAGGAAGCGCTCGGCGCCCTTCGCGGCACCGGGGGCGACGTCGAGATGCGGCATGAGCCTCGCGAGCACCTGGATCGGGGTGATCTCGCCGAAGTGCAGGTGCGGAGAGAGGCGGCTGGTGCCGGGCACGCCGGGCTGGTCGCGCCGCTCGTCGTAGCCGGCGATCGCGCTGGCGAGAAACGTCTCCAGGTGATCCCATGCCGCGGCCTCGCCGGGTTCCCAGTGGCGACCGAGCTTCGCGTGCCAGGGGTGCTTGTCGAGCAGGCCGAGGGCGTCGAGGCCAACGTCGATGGGCAGGGGCCCGCTGGGGTCCTGTGCGGCGGGAGCGTAGACCGGTATGGCGACCTCGTGCAGTTGCCTGCGCAGGCGCTTGGCGAACGGCGTGTAAACACGATACGCGGTGCCGTCGTCCTTGAGCAGGCGGTCGGGTGGACTGAGCAGGCCGCTGTCGAAAAGCGCCACCTCGAGTCCCGCGTCGCGCAGTGCCGCGGCGACCGTCTCGTCGCGTGCGGCCAGGTGCGGTTCGATGGCGCGGTTCCACGCAATGCTGTCGGCACCGGCGGCGCGCGCCGCCTGGGCCAGCTGTGCGGCCGAGTCGCCGGTCAGGTGGGTCAGGGCAAGGCCGAGGTCGCTGAGGTCGCCAGCGAGTTTCTGAAGGCTGTGATGCAGCCACCAGCGGCTGGCGCCGCCCGGCGCCCACGGCGCCTCTTCATGCGGGGCGTGCACGTAGACGGGCACGGCGCGACGGCCACTGTCGCTGGCCCAGGCGAGGGCCGGGTGGTCGGCGACCCGCAGGTCGCGGCGGTACCAGACCAGGGTGTCGTTCATTTCCGGCTCCGGTGTGCTGGGATCATGCGGGTCAGTGCATCGAGTGCCGGGGTCAGTTCGCGACCGAGCACGGCGAGGCCGGCCGCGGCGAGACGCGGCTCCTCGCGCTCGGCGAGCAGGCCACCGACCGCGACCGGCACGTCGAGCTGCCTGGCGAGCGTCGCGAGCTCGTCCAGGAGTGCCTCGTCGAGGTCGACCGTGGTGCCCGAGAGCAGCAGGCCATCGGCACCCGTCTGTCTCACCACGCGGCCGGCCTGGTCGAGCGGCAGGTTGGCGCCGAGGTGCAGCAGGCGGTAGCCGACTCCACTCGCGGCGAGGCTGAACAGCAGCACGCCGAGCTCGTGCTGTTCTCCCGGAAGGCAGGCGGTGACCAGCCGTGCGCCCGGAAACTGGGGTGCTGCGTGGTGCAGGCGCGCGCCGAGCTTGTTACGCAGGAAGGTGGAGAAGAAGTGCTCCTCGGCGATGCCGGTGCCGCTCTCGCTCCAGCGCGTCCCGAGCTGTTCGATGGTCGGTCGCAACAGCCGGTCGGTGACCTGGTCGATGCGAAACAGGGCCAGCAGCTCGCTGTAGACACGGTCGAGCTCGATCGGGTCGAAGCGCTCGATGGCAGAGAGCAGTCTACGGCGGTGACCCTCCCACGCGTCGGTGGGCTGCGTGGCCTGCGGTGCCGGGGCGCGCGCGGCGTGTGCCGGCGATTCGCCGGACGCAACGCGCTCATGCATGCGCCGGATGGCCGCGATGTCTTCCTGGCTGTAGAGGCGGTGGCCCGAAGCGGTGCGCTGCGGCGTGGGGTGGCCGTAGCGGCGCTCCCAGGCGCGCAGCGTCGCCGGCGTCACGCCGGTCATCTCGGCCACGACGCGGATCGGGAAGGCGGGTTCGGACGTGCTCATGCAAAGCATTCTACATAGTTGTACAAGATGTACAAGAAAAACTTCTACAAAATATAAATAGCATGCAGGACGGACCCTCCAGGCCCGTCGATAAGGTTATGACGACCCACCGGGGTGAGACGGTGCGCGACACCACGCGTGCGACCAGCCAGAGCCTCGTCGATCCGCCTCCACAGGCGGGACGCTTCACCGATCCACTGCACGCGGTATGGGCGACGCGCGCCCGGCCTTCCGGTTCGTGGCCCCGGGGCCGCTGTCAGGACGTGGCGCGGCTTGCGTCAGGAACGTCGTCGGCGCGGGTGTCGGCATCGACCGATGCGCCATCGC
>JAACFL010000111.1 GCA_009937385.1 Gammaproteobacteria bacterium
AGGCGGCCCCGAAGAAGGCGGCCCCGAAGAAGGCGGCCCCGAAGAAGGCGGCCCCGAAGAAGGCGGCCCCGAAGAGGGCGGCGCCGAAGAAGGCGGCTCCGAAGAAGGCGGCGCCGAAGAGGGCGGCCCCGAAGAAGGCGGCCCCGAAGAAGGCCGCGCGCAAGACGAAGTAACGGCTCGGTACGCTGGGTGGGTCGATGCCGGAAGCGGCGCGCCCCGCTCAGGTGGACCCCGTCGTCTCCATGCGCAGGCCGTCGGCACCGTAATCCAGGTGCACCTCACCGGCCAGGAACGCCTGCAGCAGTTCTCCGACCAGCCCGTGTCGCCAGCCCGTCAGTAGCGGCAGGTCCCGCTCGCCGCGAACCAGTGCTTCCAGGTCGCGGCGGGTGGCGAGCGTTGCCGGGGAGACCTCGTGCCGGTGCGCCTGCAAGCGCACCAGGGCCATCAGCGCATCCACGCCCGCCTCCTCGGCGGCCGACATCGGTCGCGGCCGTGGTGGCGGAGCTTCCGTCGTGGCCTTGGCGTCGCGTGCGGCACGGATCAGTTCAAGCAGGTCGGCGCCGTGACGGCGGATCAACCCGTCGCTCAGGCCGCGCACCTTGCCGAGCTGATCGCGACGCGACGGTGCACTGCGCGCCAGGGCCAGCAGGGTCGCATCGTCCATGATCCAGCGGCGGGGACGATCGGCCGCGGCCGCCTCGGTTTCGCGCCATGCGGCCAGCGCGCGCAGCACCGCAAGTTGTTTGCCGCGCAGCTGGTTGGCGCCGCGCACCTTGCGCCAGGCCGATTCGGGATCGTTGCGATAGGTCTCCGGATCGACCAGGGTCGCGAAGTCCTCCTCCAGCCAGTCGAGCCGATCCGCGGACTCGAGCCGTGCATGCAGCGCGGCGTAGGCCTCGCGAAGGTGGCGCACGTCGTCGGCGGCGTAGCTCAGCTGTTCGGGATCAAGCGGGCGCGCGCTCCAGTCGGTACGCGCCTGGCTCTTGTCGAGCTGGACCCCGAGCAGGCGCCTGACCAGCTCCGCGTAGCCGATCTGTTCGCCGAATCCGGCCAGCGTGGCCGCCAGCTGGGTGTCGAAGACCGGTGCAGGAACCCGGCCCCCGGCCAGGTCGTGGAAGATCTCCAGGTCCTGGCGGGCGGCGTGCAGCACCTTGGTGGTGGCCGGGTCGAACAGAAGTTCGAGCAACGGGCCGGGGTCGTCGAGAGCCAGCGTGTCGATGCAGGCCACGACGTCGTCGCTGGCCACCTGCACCAGGCAGAGGCGCGCGCGGTAGGTCTTCTCGCGTATGAACTCGGTGTCGAGCGTCAGCCAGGGACGGCCGCGCAGGCGGACGCAGAGCGCCTCGAGGTCGGCGGGGGTGTCGATGAAGAGATCGGTCATCGTAAGGCCCGGTGCGGCCGGTCTTCCTTGCAGACCGCGACCGGCCCGGTACGGGTATTATAGGCGCCGCATCCACCCAGCCCCGACCCGATGCCCCTGATCCGTCTGTTTATTGAAATCTGCCTGCTGCGGGCCGCGCCCCAGGACGTGCCCGCGGTCCCGGTGCTGTTCTGGCTCACCCTCGGCGCCTACCTGGTGACCGGGCTGCTTGCGCTCGGCCCGGGCGAGGGGCTGGCGAGGGCGGCGGGCATGGTCGCGGTCGACACGACGACGCTGCTGGTGCTGCTCGCCACGACGCTGCGGTGGCGTGGCCATCCCGGGCGTTTTGGCCAGACGGCCACCGCACTGTTCGGTACCGGCACGCTGTTTGGCCTGCTGCTGCTGCCGGTGCTGGTGCTCGGTGGCACGGGCGAGTCGGCCGCGGGCCTGGCGTTCCCGCTCTGGCTGGGCCTCTTCCTGTGGGGATTGGTGGTCACCGCGCACATCCTGCGCCACGCGCTCGACCTGCCCATCGCCGGCGGCACGCTGGTCGCGGTGGCCTACTTCGCCGTTTCGATGATCGTCATCGAGGCGTTCTTCCCGCGCCCTGCCTGAGATGCGCATCCACGTCCTCGGTATCTGTGGCACCTTCATGGGCGGTCTCGCGCTGCTGGCCCGCGAGGCGGGTCACGAGGTCAGCGGATCGGACGCCAACGTCTACCCGCCCATGAGCGACCAGCTGCGCGAGGCGGGCATCGACGTGCGCGAGGGTTACGACCCGCGCCACCTCGACCCCGAGCCCGACTGCGTGGTGATCGGCAACGCGCTGTCGCGTGGCAACCCGGCCGTCGAGCACGTCCTGGATCGTGGGCTGAGCTACACCTCGGGACCGCAATGGCTCGCCGAGCATCTGCTCTCCGGGCGCTGGGTGCTCGGAGTGGCCGGCACCCACGGCAAGACCACGACCTCGGCGATGCTGGCCTGGATCCTCGAGGATGCCGGGCTCGCCCCCGGCTTCCTGATCGGCGGCGTGCCACTCGACTTCGGGGTCTCCGCCCGTGCCGGGCAGGCGCCATTCTTCGTCGTCGAGGCCGACGAGTACGACACCGCGTTCTTCGACAAGCGTTCGAAGTTCGTCCACTACCGGCCACGCACCGTGATCCTCAACAACCTCGAGTACGACCACGCCGACATCTTCCCCGACCTCGCTTCCATCCAGCGCCAGTTTCACCACCTGGTGCGGACCGTGCCGGGCAGCGGCCTGCTGGTGGCGCCGGAGGCCGATGGCCACCTCGACGCGGTGCTGGCGATGGGCTGCTGGACCCCGGTCGAGCGCATCGCCGTCGAACCGGGTGCCGCGGGCTGGACGGCGCACGATGTCGAACCCGGCGAGGGGGCGTTCACGGTCTGCTGCGACGGCGAGGAAATGGGTCGCGTCAGTTGGACACAGAGCGGCCGTCACAACGTCGCCAACGCCCTCGCCGCGCTGGCCGCCGCGCGCCATGCTGGCGTGCCCCCGGCGATCGGCATCGAGGCGCTCGGTCGTTTCCGCGGCGTCAAGCGCCGCCTCGAACTGCGCGGCACCGTAGGCGGCGTGGCGGTCTACGACGATTTCGCCCATCACCCGACCGCGATCGAGACCACCCTGGCCGGCCTGCGCGGCCGGGTCGGCACGGCGCGTATCGTCGCGGTGCTCGAGCCGCGCTCCAACACCATGCGTCTCGGTCACCATGCCGACACCCTCGCCCCTGCGCTGTCCGGGGCCGATCGGACGATGCTGTTCCGTCCACCCGACCTCGACTGGGACCTGGACGCGGCCGTTGCCGCGCTCGGCACGCGCTGCAGCGTCCATGACACGCTCGATGGGCTGGTGGCCGCGATCTGCGCGTGGGTTCGGTCAGGGGACCACGTCGTGATCATGAGCAACGGCGGCTTCGGCGGCATCCACGGCCGCCTGCTCGACGCATTGCACCGGCCGCCCGGCGCTGGCTAAATAGCTGCATCGCCACGCGTGGGGCTGAGCTTTGAGTGCCAAGCCGTTGATCGACTGGAAGGACGACATGGCGATCGGGATCGAGCCGTTCGATCGCGAGCACCGGGACCTGGTCGAGGCGATCAACCGGCTGCACGCGGTCGCTACCGGACCCGCCGATCCAGCCGCCTTCAATGTGGCGGTCGATCGCCTGATCCACATCACCGAAGAGCACTTCACCCACGAGGAGACGGTGCTTCGCCACCATGGCTGCCCCAACCTCGGCATGCACCAGCGCGAGCACGACGAGCTGCTCGACGACGTCACCGCGCTGCGCCTGGTCGGCGACGACCTCGAGGAGGTAATCGGCATGCTCGAGATGCTGCGCGACTGGTTGCACGACCACATCGTCCACTTCGATCGCGGCTACCGCGGATGCCTGGATGGCAAGGTGATCCAGTGAGCGGGGCGCGCGCTTCCGTCGGCCTGGCGATCACCGGCGCCTCCGGCGCGGTCTACGGCCTGCGCCTGCTCGGCTGCCTGCTCGAGGCGGACGAGACGGTCCACCTGATGTTCTCCGATGCCGCGCGCGCGGTGCTGGCGGTCGAGGAGGGCATCGAGTTGCCCGGGGGGGGCGAGGAGCTGGCCAGCGCGCTGCGCGAGCGCACCGGCACGACCGGTGGCGAGCTGCACCTGCACGGACGCGAGGAGTGGACCGCCCCGGTTGCGAGCGGCTCCAACGCGCCCCGTGCGCTGGTCGTCTGCCCATGCTCCATGGGCACGCTGGCGGCGATCGCCAGCGGTGCCAGCAACAACCTGATCGAGCGCGCGGCCGACGTTGCACTGAAGGAGCGTCGCCAGCTGATCCTGGTCCCGCGTGAGACCCCGCTGTCGGCGATCCACCTCGAGAACATGCTCAAGCTGGCCCGCCTCGGGGTGACCGTGCTGCCGGCCAGCCCCGGCTTCTATCACCGACCGCAGAGCGTTGCGGAGCTGGTCGACTTCGTCGTCGCGCGGGTGCTCGATGCCCTCGGCGTGTCGCAGTCGCTGGTCGCGCGCTGGGGCGCCGATTAGGAGATCGGACCTCCCTGTCCGGACCGCTTCCCTCGTGATGTCCTAGCGGGGCCCGACCAGCCAGCCGGTCCCGGGATCGCGCCGTACCCAGTCGGTCGGCAGGGTCGAGACCAGGCGCGCCACCACTGCGGCCCCGGCCGGTTCGGTCCGTGGGTAGGTGACCAGGCCGAGCAGTCGCGTCGGCGATTCGTAAGCCACCCGACCGAGCCACAGCGGCGTTCCCTCGACCTCGCGGCCGCTGACCCAGAGGCGCAGCACCAGCCGGCGACCGTCGGCCGCGTCATGCAGCCAGTGGATCCGGGCATTGCGTCCGTCGCGCACCTGCGGCAACGGCGACAGGTCGTCGAGTCGCGCTTCGGGATTGAGCGCGCGCATCCAGTGGAGCGCGCCCTCGTCTGCGGCTGCGCGCCAGCCCGTCGCGCGCAAGGTCGTGTCTATCTCCGTGAGTTTGCCGATCCAGGCGAGGCGGGGTCCGGCCGCAGAGGCTTCAGGGGCGTGCCTGGCGAGATCCGGCCAGGGGTCGTCGCGCCACGTGCCCATCGCCAGCGGCGTGCTCACAGGCAGCGGGCTGTAGCGGGCCAGGTCATCGCCGTGGCGCATCGGCAGGTACAGCAACCCGACCAGCAGCAGCGGCAGCAGCAGGCGCGTTCTCAGGTGCCGGGGGGTGGCGAGGTTGGCGGCGCGTACGGCGTAAGCGGTGCCGAGCAGGGCGACCCAGGCGAGGCCGATCAGCGAGCCCGCGACCACGTCTCCGGGCCAGTGCACGCCGAGGTAGATGCGTGAGAACGCGATCGCCGCCACCAGCAGTGCGGCCGCGCCGTAGGGGAGCCAGCGCCAGTTCGGTGACAGCGCGCGAGCCAGCAGCACCGCGGCGAAACCGTAGATCACCGTCGCGCGCAGGGCGTGCGCGCTCGGCAAGGCCGTGCTGCCGAGCACCTGGTCGAACGGTGCCGGTCTGGGCACCTGGAACAGGGCCTTGAACAGCACTGGCACCAGCACGGCGAAGGCGACGGCCGCCAGCCAGTGCAGCAGTGCCGGGCGATCGTCACGGGCCAGCATGACGGCGACCAGCAGCGCGTAGGAGGCAAGGAACAGCCCATCGCCAAACTCGGTCATGGCGACCAGGACCAGGTCCGCCTGGGGCGTGCGCAGTTCGATCAGCAGGCCATGCAGGGTCAGGCCCAGCGTGCCGGGGTAGGGGAACAGCGCGAGGCTGGTACCGATCAGCAGCGCGGCACCGGCCAGCAACGCCACCGCGAGGACCGCGAGCCCACGCGCCTCGGGTCCCCCGGGGTCGCCGAGCGCCGTGGTCAGCGCCGCGAAGCGTGGGTGGTGGCGGCCCCAGTCGAGCAGGCGCAGCACCATCGCCTGCGCATGCGGTGCGCCGAGGCGCCACGCCCCGCGCACCAGGCCGTAGGTGAGCCAGAACAGGCCGGCGAGCAGCAGCAGCAACAGCACCAGGCGCCCGGTCACCGCCGCGGCGAGCTCCAGCGAGGCGCCGAACAGCATCCCTGGCAGCAGGTACGCCGGCGCCCAGGCGATCCCCGACAGCACGTTGATCACCAGGTAGCGGGGCACGGGCATGCCGAGCATCCCGGCGACCGCGGGCATGATCGGGCGTACCGGGCCGACGAAGCGCCCGAACAGGATGCTCTTGCCGCCGTGGCGGTGGAAGAAATCGACGCCACGGTTGACCAGCCGTGGGTGGTTGCGGAACGGCCACAGGGTGCGCAGCTGCTGGTGGTAGTGGTGGCCGAGCCAGAAGCTCAGGCCGTCGCCGAGGATCGCGCCGGCGACCGCCCAGGCCATGGTCGGCAGGAACTCGAGGTGGCCGAGCGCGACCAGCGCGCCGATGCCGAACATCAGGAACGCGCCCGGCATCACCAGGCCGACGATCGCCAGCGATTCGCTGAACGCGACCAGGAACACCGCGGCACCGGCCCAGTGTGGGTGGCCGGCGATCCAGTCGAGCAGGGTCTCCACCGGCGTGCTCGCCGGGCCGGGGTCAGCCGGCGAGGTCGCGCAACACCCGGCCGGCCGCCGCGACGGTCGCGTCGATCTCGGCGTCGCCGTGCGCGGCCGAGACGAAGCCGGCCTCGAACGCCGACGGGGCGAGGTAGACGCCCTCGTCGAGCATGCCGTGGAAGAAGCGCTTGAAGCGCTCGACGTCGCACGCCATGACGTCGGCGAAGCAGGTCACCTCGGCGGCGTCGGTGAAGAACAGCCCGAACATGCCGCCGACCCGGTTCGAGGTCATCGGCACGCCGGCGTCGCGTGCGGCGGCGAGGATGCCGTCGCACAGCCGGCCGGCCTTGCGCGTGAGGTCGTCGTGGAAGCCGGGCGTGGCGACGATCTCCAGCGTCGCCAGGCCGGCGGCCATCGCCACCGGGTTCCCCGACAGCGTGCCGGCCTGGTAGACCGGGCCGACCGGGGCCAGGTACTCCATGACCTCGCGACGACCGCCGAGGGCGGCGACCGGCAGCCCGCCGCCGATCACCTTGCCGAGCGTGGTCAGGTCCGGGGTGATGCCGTACAGCGCCTGGGCGCCACCGAGGGCGACGCGGAAGCCGGTCATCACCTCGTCGAGGATCAGCAGGATGCCGTGGGTGTCGCAGAGCGTGCGCAGCCCCTCGAGGAAGCCCGCGCGCGGTGGCACGCAGTTCATGTTGCCGGCGACCGGCTCGACGATCACGCAGGCGATTTCGCCGCCGAGTTCGGCGAACGCGGCCTGGCAGGCGTCGAGGTCGTTGAAGGGCAGCGTCAGGGTGTGTTCGGCCAGCGCGGCCGGCACGCCGGGCGAGGTCGGCACGCCCAGGGTCAGGGCGCCGGACCCGGCCTTGATCAGCAGCGAGTCCGAGTGGCCGTGGTAGCAGCCTTCGAACTTGACGATCTTGTCGCGCCCGGTGAAGCCGCGCGCCAGGCGCAGCGCAGTCATGGTCGCCTCGGTCCCGGAGCTGACCATGCGCACCATCTCCATGGTCGGCATCAGCTCGAGCACCTTGCGCGCCATGCGCGACTCGATCGCGGTCGGGGT
>JAACFL010000112.1 GCA_009937385.1 Gammaproteobacteria bacterium
AACTTCGAACTCCCGCACGTCGCCGAGGATTACGTGCACCGCATCGGCCGCACCGGTCGTGCCGGGCGCGAGGGCGAGGCGGTGTCGCTGGTCTGCGTCGATGAACTCGGCCTGCTCGCCGGCATCGAGCGCCTGCTCAAGCGCGACCTGCCGAGGCATGTGGTCGACGGCTTCGCGCCCGACCCCTCGATCCGACCGGAGCCGATACCCAACGGCGGTGGTGGTCGCGGGCGTGGCGGGCGTCCTCCGCAATCCGGAAACAGCCGGCATGGCGCACCGCGCGGCAACGCCAGCGGACCGTCGCGTAAGCGTAATGGGCCGGCCCCGGCGCGTGCCGACAGTCGTGGCCGCGGTCGCGGACGCGGTCGCTCCCAGCCGGCGCGCTAGTTGTCCTCGATGGGCGTGCGGTAGGCCGTGCGCAGGGCGGCGACGAACCCGTTCGCCTGCGCCGCGTCCCCGGTCTCGAGCAGGACGCTCTCGCCCAGGCGTACCTGGTAGCGGGTCTCCAGTGGCTGGCCGAACGCGCCGCCGGTCGTCGTTTCGTCGAGAGCGAACGACGGGCTGCCTGGCACCGGCCACGTCTGGACCCTGGGGCTGCCGAAAAGTCGCTCGCTGCGGGTGATCGCGTCGGCGGCCAGTTCCCAGGTGACGCGTCGTGACAGCACGCTTGCGGCGACCACCAACAGCAGCAGGCCGATAGTAGCGACGAGCCCCCACCACCAGCCGGGCCCGATCAAGCCGAACACCACCAGGGTCAGGGCAAGCATCGCCAGCAACAGGCCCCCGAAGAGCTGGCCCGGTGCCTGCTCCCGAAGGCGGGTGCCGTCGGTTCCCGCGCTGATCCTGTACGGTGCGCCGTGCCATAGCCGCACGGCGACGAACAGGACGACCGCGCCGACCGCGACCACGCCCGTCAGCGTGATCAGGAACGACGGCCAGGGTGGTGGCAGCGACCATAAAAGCTCGATCACGCCCTTGCCGGTGCGGAGGCTCGCGTAGTGGGTGACCGCCATCCCGGCCAGGATCAGCACGATCCAGAGCGTCGCGCGGTTATCGATGTACCCGGCCGCCAGGGGCGTCCGGCGCACGGAGCCGTGCGCGTGGGGCATCCGCGACCTAGTCCCGCGAGCCCCCGGCGAAGGGCCTGAGCACGGCGTGCAGCGTCGCGTTGACCGGTGTGTCGACGCCGGCCTCGGCTCCCAGCCGTGCCACCGCGCCAGAGAGCCAGTCCACCTCGAGCGGGTTGCCACGCTCGAGGTCGATCGCCTGCGAGGCGCGCATTCCCGACGGCAGCGAGGCGGTGAACGAGAGGTGCCTGTCGACCACGTCGGCGGGGAGCGCCACGCCGCGCGCCCGGGCGACCGCAACCGCCTCCTCGATCGCGCGCCGGTAGACCGCCGCCTGGAGCGGGTCGTCGCGCACCGCGCCGATGGTGGTGCGCCCGGCCGCGGTCAGGCCGCTCAGCCCGACCAGGAAGCTGAACTTGGTCCACAGCTCGACGTCGATGTCGTCGGGCACCGGCGCCTCGACGCCGGCGGCGACCAGCGCCGCACGCAGCGTTTGCATGCGTGGCGATTGCCTGCCGTCGGCCTCGGCGAACATGAAGCGGCCGAACTGCCCGGCCTGGCGGATCACGCCGGGTCGGTCGATCGCCACCGAGACGTAGCAGCAGCCGGCGCAGGCGTGCGCCGCGCCGAGCACTGCGAGCACCCGTTCGCGCGACTCCACGCCGTTCTGGAACGGCACCACCGCGGTGTCGGGGCCGAGCAGCGGACGGCTCGCCTCGGCCGCGGCCTCGGTGTCGGCGAGCTTGACGGCGAAGACCACGACGTCGACCGGGCCGATCGTCGCCGGGTCATCGGTGACCGTGGTGACCGGCACCGTGAATTCACCGGATTCGGTGGCCAGGGTCAGGCCGTCGGCACGCAACGCTTGCAGGTGGGCGCCACGCGCGACCAGCGCGACCTCGTCGGCGCCGTGACGCAGCAGGTGGGCGGCAAGGAAGCCGCCGACCCCGCCGGCGGCCATGATGGCGATGCGCATGGTGTGACTCCCGATCAGCGTGACGGTGCTTCAGCCTAGACGATTCGGCTCGGTCAGAGGAGAGCGTTCCGAGCCGGGGCCCGGGAGCGACGCGTGGGTCAGCGCGATGCGTTGCCGCTGTCGTGAGCCTTGGCGGAGGCGAGGGCCTGCAGCTCGGCATGCAGCGCGGTCGGGATCCCGACGCCGTCCCGGGTGGCCTGTTCGCGGCGCTCGGGCTTTCCCGCGCCGGGCAGCCGGGTTCCGGATTGCGCGAGCACCGCATCGAGCAAGATCTCCAGGCGGTCGCTGAAATGGCTGCCGCCCAGCGATTCCGGATGGATCGCGATCAGCGTCTGGCCGACCCCGGGAGGCGCGCCTTCCGCGTCGAAGAACGACGAGGCCTCGAAGCCGAAGTGCGCGCCGGCGAGGGCGGCGGAGAGGATCTCGACCATCATCACCAGCGCGGCGCCCTTGGCCTCGCCCATCGGCAGCATCGAGCCGGCCAGGGCGGCTTGTGGATCCGTCGTCGCCGCACCCGTCGCGTCCAGGGCCCAGCCTTCCGGGATCGGCTCGCCGCTGCGTGCCGCGAGCATGATCTTGCCGCGCGCCACTTTCGACAGGCTGGTGTCGATCACCAGCGGGGGATGCCCGCGCCGCGGAACGGCGAAGGCGATGGGGTTGGTGCCGAACAGCGGCAGGTTCCCGCCCCATGGCGCGATGGCCTTTGGGCTGTTGCCGAAGAACAGGCCGATCAGCCCGCGTTCGGCCAGTCGCTCGACATGAAAACCCGCCTGGCCGGCGTGGTGGGAACGGCCTACCGAGGCGATACCGATCGCCCGTCCCGGGACGCTCTCGGCGAGGCGCTCGATGGCCAGGTCGAGGGCCGGGTAGGCGAAGCCGTGGCCGGCGTCCACGCGCCACGAGGAGGGACCCACGGCCTCGGCACTGGGCACGGCGCGGCCGTCGACCTTGCCACTCGCCGCCTGCGCGGCGTAGGAGGGCACCCGTGACAGGCCATGTCCGGCCTGCCCGTCGATTTCGGCGGCGAGCAGGGCGGTGGCGACCGATGCGGCATTTCTGGGGTGCGTGGCATGGACCACCAGGGCGGTGACGACCAGATGCCGCACCTCCTCGGTGGTGAGTCGGGTGGTGGACATCAGGTCGCCCCTTACGCTGGCGCCGCCAGCGACCCGCGCATGATCAGCTGCGTCTTGAGCAGCGTGCCGGGGCAGTCCGTCGCGCCGTCACGGATTGCCAGCAGCGCTCGTGCGGCGGCCTGCCCCATGCGGCGATGGGGTACGTGCATCGTGGTGAGCTTCGGTTCCACGGCCCGGGCGAGTTCGATGTCGTCGAAACCGGTCACCGAGAGGTCGCCGGGCACGCGCAGACCAAGTTCCTTGGCCTTGGTGATGGCGCCGACGGCCAGCACGTCGTTGCCGCAGATGATCGCCGTCGGGTGCGGCTTCGTCTCGAGCAGCTCGAGGCAGGCCCGGCGCCCGCTGTTCAGTGAGTAACGTGCCTCGACGACGCGCAGGTCACGCCCTGTCAGACCGGCCTCGTCCATGGCTGCGCGCACGCCGTCGACACGGTCGCTGGCCCGGTCGTTGTTGTTCGTGATGCCGGCAATCATCGCGATGTGTCGATGACCGAGTTCGATCACCTTCCGGGTGATGATCATCGCCGCCCGCCGGTTGTCGAAGCCAACGAAGCAGCCGGCGTGGCCCGCCTGGTAGCTCCATGCCATCACGTAGGGTATCCGGCGCCGCTCGAGGAAGGCGTAGGTCTCGTCAGGCCGTGCCGCGCCGATCAGCAACAGGCCGTCGATTCCTCGTCCGACCAGTGTGCGGATCTGCTCCAGCTCGTGCGCGGGGTCGTATCCTGAGCTCGCGGCCACCAACGTGATGCCGGCTTCGCCAAGGGTCTCCTGGAACGCCTGCAGGCCACGCGCGAAGATCGCGTTCTCCATGGTCGGGATCACCGCACCCATGGTGTTCGAGCGATTCGAGGCCAGCGCGCGTCCACCGAAGTGGGGCGTGTAGCCGAGCTCCTCCACGGCGCGCATCACCGTCTCGCGTGTCTTGGCCGAAACGCGATCCGGGAGGTTGAAACAGCGCGACACCGTGGCCGTCGAGACTCCCGCCATGCGGGCGACATCGTGCAGCGTGGGCGCCGTCGTTCGATTCATGGTCTGACCTCGCGAGCGCAGCGATCCGGTCGCGGTGGGTCACCTTAGCAAAAAAACGATGTAAACGCTTGCATGAATTAATGTATACGCTTACACTGAATCAGTCACCAGACTTTGGCGGGTGCGCATTTCTGTGAAAAAATCAATAATTTTAGTGCCTTGCCTAATTTTTTCGGTGTATTTCGCCAACGTGATCGCGGGTGCCATGGGGATGGGTGTCTTCCTCAATGACCTGTGGGAGATGCTCACGCTGTTCGTGGCCTGCATCACGTTCGTCATCGCCACCCTTGCACTGGAGCGCGCGGGAGAGCCTCCCGCCAAGAACACCACCACTGGAGAGCCAACGGAGGCCCAAAAATCATGAACGAGTTGACCAAAGGTAAAGATCGGATGGAGCTGGAGTCGGCCGAGCGCAGGAATTTCCTGCGCCTGACGGGTGCCGGGGCGTTCACCGCCGCGATGGTCGCGGGTGCGGCGGGCACCCTGTGGTCCGACGAGGCGGTCGCGCAGACCGCGAAGGAAGAGAAGGAGCGCGAGAAGGCTGCCAAGCACACCATGGTGATGGCGACCGCCTACATCCTCGGTGCGTCGCGCAGCTACCCGATCATGCAGCTCGACTTCAAGGAGAACATCCAGAACGCGACCAACGGTCAGGTCTACGTCAAGCTTGCGCCCGGTGGCCAGCTCGGCGCCGGCGGTGCGCTGGCGCAGAAGGTCCAGGGTGGCACCATCCAGGCGGCGCAGCACTCGCTGTCGAACTTCGCCCCGTTCGCCCCGGTGGTCGACCTGATCAACCTGCCCTACTTCTGCGGCGCCAACCAGCGCTTCGTCAACCTGGTCACCTCGGACGCCTGGAAGGGCGAGGTGCATCCGAAGGTCGAGGCCAAGGGCTTCAAGGCGCTGTTCTACGTGGTCATCGACCCGCGCGTGGTCGCTGTGCGCAAGGGTGGGGCCGGCGCGGTCATGAGCCCGAGCGATCTCGGTGGCGTCAAGTTCCGCGTGCCCGGCTCGAAGATGCTGCAGCAGTATTACCGCATGGTCGGTGCCAACCCGACACCGGTGGCCTGGGGCGAGACGCCTTCCGCCATCAAGCAGGGCGTCGCCGACGCGCTCGATCCCTCGGTCGGTGCGCTGTTCGTCTTCGGCTTCAAGGACATCCTGAGTCACGTGACCTTCACGCAGGCGGTCCCGGACAGCCAGGTCTACTCGTGCAACCTCGAGTGGTTCAACAGCCTGCCGAAGGGTGTCCAGGAGGGGATCGATTTCGCCTCCGAGATCACCATGCAGCAGAACCTGGCCAAGGTGCCGGCGGCGCGCAATTACGCGATGGCCGAGCTGCGCAAGTCCGGCGTGCAGTTCCACTCGCTCAGCAGCGCCCAGCTCGATGCCTGGAAGGCCGCCGGTGGCTACCAGCGCAGTGAGTGGGACACGTTCAAGAAGGAGCTGGCCGGCTCCATGGACGTGTTCGGGAAACTCGAGCAGGCAGCCAACACGCAGAGCCGCTACTACGTCCACGACGCCTGATCGGCCGTGGGGCGACTCCGCGGCACGACCTGCCGTGGAGTCGCCCCGATCCGACCTCGGAGTGCCCTGCCCAGTTGAGTCTGCGGTCGGGCTGAACGGTCCTCCTCGTAGCGGGGTGCGCCTGTGTCAATGAACCATCTGAAACTGGTCGAGAACAATCTCGAACGCTGGGCGTTGCTGGTGCTCTACACCTTGCTCGTCGTGACCATGGCGGTCGAGGTGATCAGGCGCGAACTCTTCGCTTACTCATCGATCTGGGGCGAGGAGATCGTGCGCTACTCGTTCATCTACCTGGCGTGGATCGGCGCCTCCGCAGCGGTCAGGGATCGGGCGCACATCCGCATCGATGTGCTCTACCACTACGTCAATCGACGCATCAAGGCACTGCTCTACATCCTCGGTGACCTGGTGATGATGGTGGTCGCGATGTTCGCCTTCTACTGGTCGTTCGAGGTCGTCGGCGTGGCGTGGAAATTCGAATCTGTCAGTCATGGCCTGCGCCTGCCAATGGTCTGGTTCCTGATGGCCGTGCCCGTGGGTTTCGGCCTGATGATGCTCAGGCTCCTGCAATCGCTTTACCGGGACATCGTCGACTTTCGTGGAGGCAAGCGCGTCTACGAAGGCGAAAAGATGTTCGACTGAGGAGCTGGCATGTACTGGCAGACATTTCAGGAACAGACCGTCGAACTGGGTTGGAGCTTTTACGGCCCGGTCCTGATTTTCATTCTCCTGACGGCGCTCGGTGTCCCGGTCTGGGCAGCGATCGGTGCCACCTCGATCACCATGCTGCTGTGGACCGAGGTGTTGCCGCTGTCGCTGCTGGGCGAGTCACTGTTCGACGGCATCGACGCCTTCGCGCTGACCGCCGTACCGCTGTTCATTCTCACCGGCGACGTGCTGGTGCGCACCGGGCTGAGCCGCAAGTTCCTCAACGTGGCCGAGGCGCTGACCTGCTGGGCCAAGGGCGGTTTCGGTTCCGCGACGGTGCTGGTGTGCGGCATGTTCTCGGCCATCTCCGGCTCCGACGCGGCCGGCGCGGCTGCGGTCGGACGCATGACCATCAACCGCCTGGTGGAGTCGGGCTATCCGCGTCCCTACGCGTGCGCGCTGGTCGCGGCGGGTGCCTGCACCGGCATCCTGATCCCGCCGTCGATCGCCTACATCATCATCGGCCTGGTGCTCGGCATCTCGGCCTCGACGCTGTTCCAGGCCGCACTGATTCCCGGGCTCGCGATCCTGATCTCGATCCTGGTGACCAACATCGTCATGAACCGCATCCATGCCTACGAGCATGGCGGGGCGATCAGCATGCGCGAGTGGCTGGGGAACATCGGCTACGCGCTGCGTGACGGCTGGTACGCGTTCATCGTGCCGGCGATCATCTTCTACGGCATCTTCTCCGGTCGGCTGACGCCGACCGAGGCTGGCGCAACCGCCGTGATCGTGACCATCATCATCGGTTTCATCCTCGGCACGCTGAAGCTGTCCGATTTTCCGTCGATGCTCATCAGCTCGGCGAAGGTCAACGGCGTGATCCTGCCAATCATCGCCTTCTCACTCCCGCTGGCACAGACGCTTGCGGCGATGGGCGTGCCGCAGGGATTCGTCTTCGCGGTCACGTCTCTGACCGACGATCCGACGATCCTGATCCTGCTGATGATCGGCATCCTGATCGCCGC
>JAACFL010000113.1 GCA_009937385.1 Gammaproteobacteria bacterium
CGGACCGGTAATCAATTCAACCTATTGAATATATCAGCCAAGCCACCGTAACGGAAATGGAGCCGCACGAGTTGCTATGATCCGCGGATGGTCGAGGGTGCCGCAACTGAACGTGCCAGGGCGCGAGTCGTCGAGATCGACGCGGATGAGGCCGGGCAGCGCATCGATAACTTCCTGATCGCCAAGCTCAAGGGGGTCCCAAGGAGCCGTGTCTACCGAATCCTGCGCCGCGGCGAGGTGCGGGTGAACCGTGGCCGGGTGGCGGCCTCCTACAAGCTGCAGGCCGGTGACGCCGTGCGTATCCCGCCGCTGCGTGTCGACGAGCGCGCCTCGCCGGCAACCGGTTCGTCGCTCCCCGCTCGCCTGGAGCGCTCGATCATCTACGAGGACGAGACCCTGCTGGTGCTCGACAAGCCCAGCGGTGTCGCCGCGCACGGTGGGAGCGGCATCGCACTCGGTGCCATCGAGGCACTGCGCGCGGCCCGTCCCGGAGCGCCCTTCCTGGAGCTGGTTCATCGTCTCGACCGCGAGACCTCGGGCTGCCTGATGGTGGCCAAGAAGCGCAGCGCGCTGCGCGAGCTGCATGCCCAGCTGCGTGCGCACGCGATCGATAAGCGCTACCTGCTGCTGGTACACGCGGTGTGGCGGGGAGGTGGGCGGCGTGTCGACCTCGCTCTGGCACGCGACCAGCTGCGTGGTGGCGAGCGCCTGGTGCGGGTCGCTCCCGACGGCCAGCCGGCGTCCACCAGCTTCACGCCGCTCGAGCGCTTCGCCAATGCCAGCCTGCTCCGGGCGCGCCCACTCAGCGGCCGTACGCACCAGATCCGCGTGCACGCCGCGGCACTCGGGCACGCCATCGCCGGGGACGAGAAGTACGGTGATGCGGAGTTCAATCGCGCGCTGCGCGCCCACGGCCTGCGCCGCCTGTTCCTGCATGCCGCCGAGCTGCGCCTGCAGCTTCCAGGTGGAGCGCCACTGCGTGTCGAGGCGCCGCTGCCGACCGAGCTCGTGCAGGTGCTCGACGAACTCCGGGGTGCCGTGGCGGTCTGAGCAGCGACTTAGGGGAACGGCTGGAGCGACATGCAACGCGATTATCGACTGTTGGTTTTCGACTGGGACGGCACGGTGATGGACTCCGCGGCGCGCATCGTCGCGTGCATCGAGGGCACCATCGCCGACCTTGGCCTGGAGCCACGCACGCGCGACGAGATCAGGCATATCATCGGCCTGAGCATGGGCGAGGCGATCGAGACCCTCTACCCTGGCCGCGACGCCACTTTTCACCAGCGCATGATCGAGGGGTACCGCCACTACTTCCTGGTCGCCGACCCGACGCCGAGCGCGCCGTTCCCGGGTGCCGGCGAGACCCTCGCAGCACTGCATGCGGCCGGGTACCTGCTCGGGGTGGCAACCGGCAAGAGCCGCCGGGGCCTCGACCAGGTGCTGGCGAGCACCGGGTTCGGCGACTACTTTCATGCCACGCGCTGCGCCGACGAGGCTCCCTCGAAGCCGCACCCGGGAATGCTCGAGCAGCTGCTCGACGAGCTCGACACCGAGCCCGCGACGACGCTGATGGTCGGCGACACGCTGTTCGACATGGAGATGGCGCACAACGTCGGCGCCGACGCGGTCGCGGTGACCTACGGTGCCCATCCTCGCGAACGCCTCGAGGCGGCCGCGCCCCTGGCCTGTCTGGACGACATCCGCGACCTGCTGCCCTGGCTCGGACACGAGGAGAGAAGATGAGCGACGCGAACGATCCCAACCGCTGGACCGAGGGTCCCGAGATCAAGGCCTCCTCGAACCAGGGCGGTGGTGGCGACTGGGCCGAGCGGCAGATGACCTCGCTGCTCCAGGCCTCGCTGCAGGAGCAACGGCGTGCGCGGCGCTGGGGCATCCTGTTCAAGGGCCTGTTCCTCGGTTACCTGATCGCGGTGCTGGTCCTGATCCGCTACGACGGTCCGGACGTCTCGGCCATGACGGACGGCCAGCACACGGCGCTGGTCGAGCTCAGCGGAGTCATCGCCGATGACAGCGACGCCGAAGCCGATCTCGTCGCGGGCGGCCTGCGAGCCGCGTTCGAGGACGAGGGCACCGTGGGGGTGATCCTGCGCATCAACAGCCCCGGTGGCAGCCCGGTGCAGTCGCGTTACATCTACGACGAGATCCGCCGCCTGCGTGGGCTGCATCCCGATATCCCGCTCTACGCGGTGATCGTCGACGTCGGCGCCTCGGGTGGCTACTACGTCGCGGCGGCCGCAGACCGCATCTACGCCGCCGAATCGAGCCTGGTCGGTTCGATCGGCGTGCGCATGGACGGCTTCGGCCTGGTCGAGGCGATCGACAAGCTCGGCATCGAGCGGCGACTGCTGACGGCCGGCGAAGACAAGGGGATGCTCGACCCGTTCCTGCCGGTCGACGAGACTCAGCAGGCGCACGTCCAGGGTCTCCTAGAGGAGATACATCGCCAGTTCATCGACGCGGTTCGGGATGGGCGCGGCGACCGGCTGAAGGACGACCCCAAGATATTCAGCGGGCTGATCTGGACCGGTGAACAGGGTGTCGAACTCGGCCTGGTCGACGCCATCGCCAGCAGTGGCCAGGTGGCCCGGGACGTGATCGGGGCCGAGAAGATCGTGAACTTCACGCCCAAGAAGCGTTTCTGGGAGAACCTCTTCGGCTGGTTCGTCTCCGCGCTGTCCGACACGCTGGCCACGCACAGCCCGATCGAGCTGCGCTAGGATGGATTTTCTCCTCCGACCCGGTATCGATTGACATGGCGCCTCATCATTTCTCCAGGTTCCCGGAGGTCTGAAGGTGAAACCTGCCCCGGGCCGGATGGTGCTGCTGTTGGCCGCGATCCTGAGTGCCTGGGGTGCTGGTGCCGTGTCGGCGCAGCAGCCGGTCAACGCCAGCTACTTCAGGCAGGTCGAGGCAGACGCGGCGCAACGCTACGATGAATTCGAGAAGCGTTACCGCGAGTTCATCCAGCTGGTCGAGCAGAGCCTTGCACTGCGGCGGGACGCCATCGAGCTGTTCACCAAGCTGCATGAGAAGCTCGGTGGTGAAAGCCACCTGACCGCTGCGAACCAGCGCGCCCTGCAGGAAAACCTCGAGCGCTATCGACACAACAGCGCCGAGCTCGAGGTCTTCCTCGAGGCGTATGCCGCGTACAGCAGCGCCGAGGTCAACATCGAATTCCCCACCGGGGAGCCTTCGAGCAGCGAGACGATCGAGAGCCTCTTTGGCTCCGGCGAGACGGCACTGCGGATCAACCCCACGGATGACTTCGGGCGCTTGATGGTCCTCGAGATCAAGATGTGGCTGGCCGCCAAGCTGATGCAGTTCGACAACTACGTCGTCGTGCTGGTGCGCTACCTGAAGAACTCGGAGCTGCGCAGGCAGTTCGATCTCGAGAATGTCGATGCCGAGGGCAAGCGCTTCCTGGTCACCATGACCGAGGAGATAAGCGATCCAGACAAGTACCGGCGCACCGTCAGGATGGTGCGCCTGGTCCAGGCGATCCAGGAATACCAGCGCAGCCACCCCACCAGCAAGATCGCGCGGGACAAGGACGATGCCTACCTCGATGCCCTCATCAAGGGCAGCTATGCATACCGTCGCATCCCCGAGCTCACTGTCGGCGACAGGGACGAGATCGTCAGCGCGATCAAGCGCAATGAGTTCCATGACGACGTCATCGGTCTGACCGATGACGCGACCTACGAGCTCAGCAAGTTCTTTGGCAACGCCATCGGTCTTTACGAGGAGCGCAAGGGCAAGCTGTACGGCATGTCCGGGGAAGCACAGCAACAGATCACGGCCACGCTGCGTCCCCTAGACATCCTGTTCGAGAAGACACCCTTTCGCCTGACCGATCTGTTCATCCCTGGGCACTGGGGGCATGTCGCGATCTGGGTTGGCGACCGGGACACCATTCCGGAGCTGGAACGCCTCGGGGTGTGGCAGGAACTGCCACGTCTGGAGTCCGAAGCGAGGGAGCGATTCGGCTACGCCGGGCCGTCCTTCCGGGCACTGATCGAGTCGGACCACGGCGTGCTCGAGGCCCTCAGAAGCGGTGTCGAGCTCAACACGTTTGCCCGCTTCCTCAACATCGATGACCTGGCCGTGGTCAGGCCAGGCGGCCTGTCGGATACACAGAAAAGGACCTATCTCCTCGCTGCATTCGCCCAGGTGGGCAAGGCGTACGATTTCAATTTCGACGTCGAAACCAACCACACCATCGTCTGTTCTGAATTGGCCTATGTGGTCTTCCACGATGTCGACTGGCCCGTCGAGGAGAGCGTCGGGCGCTACACGGTCAGCCCCGACCACATCGCCACGCTCGCACGCTCGGAGGGCGACCCGTTCACCCCCGTGCTGATCTACCACGATGGCAGGGCACTGCCGGCCGAGCATCTGCACCGCAATCTCGACGCCCTGTTGCGGGAGGATTACGACCGCGTCATCTGGCAGTGACCCTGCCTGGAGGTGCGGTGGCCAGCCGCTGCTGCAGCGCGCTCGGTACCGAGCCGAGGCCGATCAGGGCAGGACGATCCCCGACTCTGCGAGCAGGTCCACCAGCCGGATCAGCGGCAGCCCGATCAGGCTGTTGGGGTCGTCGCCCTCGAGGCGCGCGAACAGCGTGATACCGAGCCCCTCGGACTTGAAGCTGCCGGCGCAGTCGTAAGGCTGCTCGGCGGCGACGTAGCGCGCGATGCTGGCCGCGTCGAGTTCCCGGAAGTGGACCGTGAACGGTTCGACCAGCACCTGGCTCTCACCGCTGGCCGTATCCAGCAGGCACAGGCCGGTCAGGAAGCGCACGCTGCGTCCGGAGGTGCGCGCGAGTTGCTCACGCGCGCGCTCCGGCGTGCCCGGCTTGCCGATGATCTCGCCGTCGAGCACCGCGACCTGGTCGGAGCCAATCACCAGTGCTTCTGGATGATGCCTCGCGACGGAGCGCGCCTTGGACTCGGCGAGCCGCGCCACCAGGGCCTCCGGCGATTCGCCCGGCAGCGCCGACTCGTCGGCATCCGGGCGCGCACTGGTGAACGGCAGGCCGAGGCGGCCGAGCAGTTCCCGGCGGTAGGGCGAGGTCGAGGCGAGCACCAGCCCTCCCGAAGGCAGGCCGTCAGCCGGCATTCCACAGCCTCGTTGCGATGGCCAGACGATGGGGCAGCTCGTTGATGACGTGGGGCATGGAACGGTGTCGCGTGTCTCTGGTGCCGTGCAGGGGCCGCTACCCCGGCGGGCGCATCTTAGCACCGCGTCGCCGTCATCGACCGGGCGGTCCATCCTGATACAATCTCGGCGTTTCCGGCCAGAATATTCAGCGTCCAACAACCTCGCCATGGTGGTTTACGACCTCAATTGCGCATCGGGGCACACCTTCGAGGGCTGGTTCCGCAACCTCGAGGCGTTCGGCGACCAGCTCGCACGTGGCCTGGTCGCCTGTCCGGTCTGTCACTCCGTGGAGGTTTCGCGTCGACCGACGGCGAGCCGGGTCAACACGGGAGCCAGGCCACCCGTGGAAAGCCCGCCGCAGGCTGCGCAGGGCGGTAACCCGGTGCCCGTGGAACACGCCGGCCGGGTCATGGCTCGGGCGCTCAACGAGTTTGTCCAGAGGAACTTCGAGGACGTCGGCAGCGGCTTCGCCAAGGAGGCGCGGCGCATGCACTACGGCGAGGCCGAGGAGCGCAATATCCGCGGCACGGCGACCACCGACGAGGTTCGCGAACTGCACGATGAGGGCATCGACGCCAAGCCGTTGCCGGATCCCGACGCAGACAAGCCGAACTGATCCGCAAAAATAAATCGCGATTAAACACAGGGGAAAATCATCATGGCCAAAGAGTCCAGGCCCGACACGGACAACGACACCGACGACGACATGCTCATCGACCGAGAGGTGATGGAGGTCGAGGACGACGGGTCCGCGGCACCCACGCTCGACGTCGCCGCACAGACCGCCCAGGAGGAGCAGGGTGACGTCGCGCCCAAGGGACGCGAGCGGCGCCGGGCGCGCCCCTACAAGATGAAGGAGCGCGAGTACCTGCAGCTGATGAAGCCGCTGCAGATCGAGCTGCTCAAGTTCCAGAACTGGGTCAAGGAGTCGGGGGCCAAGGTCTGCATGTTGTTCGAGGGCCGCGATGCGGCCGGTAAGGGTGGCACGATCAAGCGCGTGATCGAGCACATGAACCCACGCGGTGCCCGTGTCGTCGCGCTGGAGAAGCCGACCGACAAGGAGCGCACGGAGTGGTACTTCCAGCGCTACGTTCAGCACCTGCCTTCGGCCGGCGAGGTCGTGCTGTTCGACCGCAGCTGGTACAACCGCGCTGGCGTCGAGCGGGTGATGGGTTTCTGTTCCATGGACGAGGTGCGCGAGTTCCTCCGCTCGGCCCCTGAGTTCGAGCGCATGCTGGTGCGTTCCGGCGTCCACCTGCTCAAGTTCTACTTCTCGGTGAGCAAGGAGGAGCAGCTGAACCGCTTCACCCGGCGCGAAACCGATCCGTTGAAGCAGTGGAAACTCTCCCCGGTCGACCGCGAGTCGCAGGACAAGTGGCCGGCCTACACCAAGGCGAAGGAGGACATGTTCTTCTTCACCTCGACCCTTGACGCGCCGTGGACGGTGATCAAGTCGGTCGACAAGAAGCGGGCGCGGATCAACACCATCCGCCACGTGCTGAGCCAGTTCGACTACCCGGACAAGAACAAAGAGATCCTCGAGGCCGACCGGCGCATCGTGCGCACCGTTGCCGAGGAGCTGGACCACGATTGAGCCCGCGTAACGCCGAGACCGACATGCCGCAGCGCGTCGACATCGAGGCGCGCGAGGTCTGCCACGACGGCGTCTTTCGTCTCGAGCGCTACCGCCTGCGTCACGCGCTGTTTCGCGGCGGCATGAGTGCGCCGTTGTCGCGCGAACTGTTCGAACGCGGTCACGCCGTGGCCGTGCTGCCCTACGACCCGCGGACCGATGTCGTGGTGCTGATCGAACAGTTTCGCGTCGGTGCCCTGGCGCGGGTCGGTGGGCCCTGGCTGGTGGAGATCGTCGCCGGGGTCATCGACGGCGAAGAGGCCCCCGAGGTGGTTGCGCGGCGCGAGGCGATCGAAGAGGCGGGCCTGGAACTGGGTCGCCTCGAGAAAATCTGCCGTTTCTACGTCAGCCCCGGTGGCACCAGCGAGTCGATCCACCTCTATTGCGGAGAGGTGGATGCCGAGGGCGCGGGTGGGATTCACGGCCTCGCCGAGGAGGGCGAGGACATCCGCGTGTTCAGCGAGGACGCGGAGGCTGCACTGGCACGCCTCGCCAGAGGCGAGATCGACTCGGCCAGCCCGGTGATCGCGCTGCAGTGGCTGGCGCTGAACCGGGCGCGGCTGCGCCGGGAGTGGGCCCGGGACTGCTATCCTCGAGCCATGGTGGTCCTGTCCAAACGGCCTCCGGCGCCGGTGACCGGGTCGACGGTGTCGCGGCTGGGCAAGGCCCTGGCCGTCGGGGGGCTGGTCCTGGTGCTTTCCGTCGCGCTGCTCGGTTGGCTGGCGCTGATCGACTCAGGGCCGCTCGACCTGGAGCAGATCTCCTTCGCACCCGAGGCGTTCGTCGAGCTGATCCGGGGCTGGGGCGCATGGGGCGTGGCCGGTTCGCTCGCGCTGATGGTGCTCCACTCCTTCGTGCCGTTTCCCGCCGAATGCCTGGCGCTGGCCAACGGCATGGTCTTCGGTCTGTTCTGGGGCTCGCTGATCACCTGGAGCGGGGCGATGCTGGGTGCGTGGCTGGCCTTCGGTCTGGCGCGTACCCTCGGCCGCCCGTTCGTCGGCCGGGTGCTCCCCGCACGCCACCGGGAGCGGATCGATGCCTGGTCAGGTGATCACGGCTGGTCGGCACTGCTGGCTGCACGGCTGGTGCCGGTGATCGCCTTCAACCTGATCAACTACGCGG
>JAACFL010000114.1 GCA_009937385.1 Gammaproteobacteria bacterium
ATGGAGACCACGCCGAACATCGTGATCCTCGCGCCGATCCTGCAGCCGCTCGCGATCGAGATCGGCATGAACGAGATCCAGTTCTGCGTGCTGATGATCACCTCGCTCGGGGTCGGCTTCATCACGCCACCGCTGGGGCTGAACCTGTTCGTGGTCTCCGGGTTGACCGGGGAATCGATATTGAGGATCGCGGTACGTGCCGTGCCGTTCGTCTTCTTCATGTTGTTGGTGGTGTTGTTGATTGCCTACGTGCCGGAGGTTTCGACATCGCTGTTGCCAGAGGCTTATCGCTAGGAGCGCATTCCATGTCACGTGTCTATCTGAAAAAGGCCGCCAAGACGTCGACCAGCGACGCCGGGGACGTCCGCGAAACGGTGCAGAAGATCCTCGACGAGATCGAGGCGGGGGGCGAGGCGGCCGCACGTCAGTACGCCGAGAAGTTCGATCGCTACACCGGGAACCTCCTGCTGACCGAGGAGGAGATTGCCGCCGCCGAGACGCAGGTCCCGACCCGCCTCAAGGACGACATCCGCTTCGCCCACGACAACGTGCGCCGCTTCGCCGAGGCACAGATGGCCACCCTGCGTGACATCGAGGTCGAGGTCGTGCCGGGTCTGATCGCCGGGCAGAAGAGCATCCCGGTGCGCGCGGCCGGCTGCTACGTCCCGGGCGGGCGCTACAGCCACATCGCCTCGGCGATCATGACCGTGACCACCGCCAAGGTGGCCGGTTGCGACCACATTTCGGTCTGCTCGCCGCCGCGTCCCGAGACCGGCGTGCATCCGGCGATCGTCTACACCTCCAGACTGTGCGGCGCCGACTCGATCCTCGCGCTGGGCGGCGTCCAGGGCGTCGCCTCGATGGCCTTCGGCCTGTTCGGTCTGCCGAGCTCGGACATCCTGGTCGGTCCCGGCAACCAGTTCGTCGCCGAGGCCAAGCGCATCCTGTTCGGTCGCGTCGGCATCGACATGTTCGCCGGACCGACCGACAGCCTGATCCTGGCCGATGCGATGGCCGACCCCGAGGTCGTCGCCGCCGACCTCGTCGGCCAGGCCGAGCATGGCTACAACTCCCCCGTCTGGCTGGTTACCGACGACCGCGCCCTGGCCGAGAAGGTGCTCGAGCTGGTGCCGCAGCTGATCGACGACCTGCCCGAGGTCAACAGCAACAACGCCAAGGCGGCCTGGGCCGACTACGCGGAGGTGATCCTGTGTGACGACCGCGAGGAGATGGCCGCCACCGCCGACGACTACGCACCCGAGCACCTGACGGTGCAGGCGGCGGAGATCGACTGGTGGCTGGCTCGCCTGAAGTGTTACGGCTCGCTGTTCCTCGGCGAAGAGACCACCGTGGCCTTCGGCGACAAGGCCTCCGGAACCAACCACGTCTTGCCGACCTCTGGTGCGGCGCGCTACACGGGCGGGTTGTCGGTCCACAAGTACATGAAGATCGTCACCTGGCAGCGCGCCACGCGCGAGGGCTCGAAGCCGATCGCCGAGGCCACCGCGCGCATCTCCCGCCTCGAGGGCATGGAGGGACACGCCCGGACGGCGGACATCCGCCTGCGCAAGTACTTCCCCGACGAGCAGTTCGACCTCACCGTGAACGGCTGAATCTCACGGGGCAAACCATATGACACAGTTCAGCGTCGAGGGTCGGGTCGCCTGCGTGACCGGCGCCAGCAGCGGGATCGGCCGGGCGGCCGCCTCCCTGCTGGCGTCCGCGGGCGCGCACGTGGTCGGCGTGGCGCGACGTCAGGCCGAGCTGGAGGCGTGGTCGGATGCGAGCGAGGGCGAGACCGCGGTGGTCGTCGCCGATCTCGCCGATCGAGGCGGCTTCTCGGGAGTCGCGGCCGCGGTCGCTGCCCCGTTCGGCGCGCCAGAGATCCTGGTCAACGCGGCCGGGATCAACACCCGGCAGAAGGCGGACGACGTCACCCCGGAGGGGTGGGACGTGACCCTCAATCTCAATCTCGCCGCACCGTTCTTCCTCGCCCAGGCCCTGGTGCCGGGCATGCGCGAGCGCGGCTGGGGCCGGATCGTCAATTTCGCGTCGCTGCAGTCGCGCCGCGCCTTTGCCGGCGGCATCGCGTACGGGGCCTCGAAGGGCGGTGTCGAGCAGCTGACCCGCGCGATGGCCGAGGCGTGGTCTGCGCACGGCATCACTGCCAACGCTCTGGCGCCGGGATTCTTCCCGACCGAGCTGACCGGCCCGGTATTCGCCGACGCCGCGCTGGCCGAGCGCAACGCGGCGCAGACCTGCATCGGGCGCAACGGCGAGTTGAGCGACCTGCACGGCCCGCTGCTGTTCTTCTGTTCCGACGCCTCGTCGTACGTCACGGGCCAGGTGCTGTTCGTCGACGGCGGGTTCACGGCGAAATGAAGGCGCTGGTCTACACCGGCCCGCAGGCACTCGCGTTGCGCGAGGAGCCCGAGCCTTCCCCTGCGCATGACGAGGTTCTGGTGCAGATCGAGGCGGTCGGCATCTGCGGTTCCGACATGCACGCCTACCTCGGCCACGACGAGCGCCGCCCGGCCCCGCTGATCCTCGGCCACGAAGCCGCGGGTCGCGTCGTCGAGGGGCGGTTGGACGGACGGCGGGTGACCATCAACCCGCTGGTGACCTGCGGCCGCTGCGCGGACTGCCTCGGCGGTCGGGCGAATCTCTGCGCCGAGCGCCAGATCATCAGCATGCCGCCACGCCAGGGAGCATTCGCCGAGTACGTCGCGCTGCCCGAACGCAACCTGGTGGAGGTGCCGGAGGGCATGAGCGCGTCGGTGGCGGCGCTCGCCGAGCCGGTGGCCACCGGCCTGCACGCGGTGGTCCTGGCGCATCGACACGGTCACCGTCCGCTCTGCGAGGGACGGGCCCTGGTCATGGGTGGCGGGGCGGTTGGCCTGTCGGCGGCACTGGTCCTGCGCAGCCACGGTTGCCGCGACATCTGGCTCGCCGACACCAACGAGGGACGTCGGCGGATGTCGCAGGCGGCGGGTATCGATTCGGTGTTCGACCCGGTTCACGAGACCGGACCCGAGGCCGGCAGTGTCGACGTGATCATCGACGCGGTCGGTGCCAAGGCGACCCGCACCACGGCGATTGCCCTTGCGCGTCCGGGCGGGGTGATCGTCCACGTCGGCCTGCTCGACGGTGCCGACGGCATCGACGTGCGCCGCCTGACGCTGCAGGAGATCGCACTGGTCGGCTGTTACACCTACACGATGGTCGACTTCCGTGCTGCGGTCGACGCGCTGCACTCGGGCGCCCTTGGGTCGCTCGACTGGTACGAGGAACGCGGCCTCGCCGACGGGATCGAGGCCTTCGATGACCTGCTCAACGGCCGCTGCGGGGCGGCCAAGATCATCCTGCGTCCCTGATGGGGCGCGGACGAACGGTTTGGCCTGGAAGAAAACTGACGACCCGACGCGAGGTCGGGCCGCGCTTTTGTTATCGAGAACGGAGAAACGAGAATGATTCACTTTGTAGTTCACGATGAGAACGACTCCCTGGGGGTCGTGGTGGTGGAAGGGATCAAGGCCGGAGACGAGATGACCGGCTGGATCATGGACCAGGACCGGGAGATCACCTTCAAGTCGGCCAGCGATATCCCGATCGGCCACAAGCTCGCGATCACGCCGCTCAAGGAGGGCGACACCGTCATCAAGTACGGCGTCGACATCGGACGCGTCGTCGCGGACATCGGCGTGGGCGAGCACGCCCACGTGCACAACATCAAGACCAAGCGCTGGTAAGCCCCGGCGCGGCACTACGTAGCAAATCACGAGGAAACAATCCCATGTCACTGGATCTCAGCAACGCCACTTTCTGGGGCTACCGGCGCGAGAACGGACGCGTCGGCGTCCGTAACCACGTCATCATCCTGCCGGTCGATGACATCTCCAACGCGGCTGCCGAGGCGGTCGCCAACAACATCAAGGGCACGCTCGCGCTGCCGCACCCTTACGGGCGCCTGCAGTTCGGCGAGGACCTCGATCTCCATTTCCGTACCCTGATCGGAACCGGCGCGAATCCGAACGTCGCGGCCGTCGTGGTCATCGGCATCGAGGATGGCTGGACGCAGAAGGTCGTCGACGGCATCGCCCAGACCGGCAAGCCGGTGTGCGGTTTCGGCATCGAGCAGCACGGCGACCACGACACCATCATGCGCGCCTCGAAGGCGGCCAAGGAGTACGTCCACTGGGCCACCGAGCTGCGCCGCCAGGAGGCGCCGGTCTCGGAGCTGTGGGTGTCGACCAAGTGCGGTGAATCCGACACCACCTCCGGTTGCGGCGCCAACCCCACGGTGGGCAATGCGTTCGACAAGCTCTACGCCACCGGCAACACGCTGCTGTTCGGCGAGACCTCCGAGATCACCGGCGGAGAGCACCTGGTCGCCGCGCGCTGCCGCAACGACGAGGTGCGCGAGCGCTTCATGTTCATGTTCGACCGCTACCAGGCGATGATCGAGCGCTTCAAGACCAGCGATCTCTCCGAATCCCAGCCGACCAAGGGCAACATCGAGGGCGGCCTGACCACCATCGAGGAGAAGGCGCTCGGCAACATCCAGAAGATCGGCAAGGATTGCCTGGTCGACGGCGTGCTCGACAAGGCGGAGGCGCCCACCGGTCCCGGTCTCTGGTTCATGGACTCCTCGTCGGCCGCGGCCGAGATGGTCACGCTGTGCGCCGCCGCCGGGTATGCCGTGCACTTCTTCCCGACCGGGCAGGGCAACATCATCGGCAACCCGATCCTGCCGGTGATCAAGCTGTGCGCGAACCCGCGCACCGTGCGCACCATGGGCGAGCACGTCGACGTCGACGTCTCGGGGCTGCTGCGCAAGGAGATGTCTCCCGACGACGCCGGGGACGCGCTGCTCGACATGATGCTGCGCACGGCCAACGGGCGCCACACGGCGGCCGAGGCGCTCGGCCACAACGAGTTCGTGCTGACGCGCCTCTACGAGAGCGCCTGACGCCTCCGCTCTTCGTGCACGGGCCACCCGACCGTCAACCGGTCAGGTGGCCCGCGCATCCCTGTGCGCATTGCCTTCAGGGCCACAGCAGCTTGGCGATGAATACCGACAGCACCACGAACAGCACGCGGCGGATCCAGATCCGCCCGTAGCGAACCGAACTGTGGGCGCCCAGCCATCCGCCCACCATCATGCCCAGCGCGAGGATCAGCCCCGTGGTCCAGAGGATCTCCACGTGGGCCGAGAAGATCGCGAGTGCAACGGGTGTGTAGACGAGCACGATGAAGACCTTGTGCATGTTGACCCGGACCAGGTCGAAGCCCATGACCCGGTGCAGGATCGGCATCAGGATGAAACCGACGCCGACCTGGATCATGCCGCCCCAGAAGCCGGCACCCACCATGCACAGGTGCCCGAGCAGCAGGCGTTCGGGTGCTTTCGGCTGCGCATGATCCGTGCCCATCTCGTGCCTGCCGGTGGCCATCAGCAGCATCACGACCAACAGCACGCCGGCCAGGAAGCGGTCGAACCAGACGCCGGTCAGGTTGACCCCCACGCTGGCCCCGGCGATGGCGCCGACGGACGCCGCGATCGCGAGCGACAGGCTCAGGCGCAATTGCGACAGGCCCTTGCTCAGGAAGGTGCTCACTGCGGCCACGCTCTGCAGCAGGATGCCGATGCGGTTGGTCCCGTTGGCCACGGGCGCGGGGATGCCGAAGAAGAGCAGTGTCGGCAGGGTCAACAGCGAACCGCCGCCGGCCATCACGTTCAGCCAGCCCGCGGCAACGCCGATCAGGGCTAGGCCGGTCAGTTCGAGGGGGCCCAATTCAGATCTTCTCTACTTGAATCCTGCCTAGGCGTATCCCATCAGGCCGGGCAGCCAGAGCACGATGCCCGGCAACCCCAGCAGGACGGCGATGGTGATCACGTCGGCAATGAAGAACGGCGTGCATCCGCGGAACACATCCTGGACCGTGCATTCCGGGCGGACGCCGGCGACCACGAAGCAGTTGAGGCCGATCGGTGGGGTGATCAGGCAGAGCTCGGCCATCTTGACGACGATGATGCCGAACCAGATCGAGCAGCCGACCCCGGAGACGCCGAATGCCGACTCGGCGGCGGCAACCCCCTCGCCACCGTTCAGCGCGATGACCGCGGGGTAGACGACCGGCAGGGTCAGCAGCAGCATGCCGATCGCGTCCATGAACATGCCCAGCACGGCATAGGCGCAGAGGATCAGGATCAGCGTCAGCCACGGGCTCTGTTCCAGCCCGGTGATCCAGTCGGAGAAGGCGCTCGGCAGGTCGGCGAAGCCGAGGAAGCGCACGTAGAGCAGCACGCCCCAGATGATCGTGAAGATCGCCACCGTCAGCTTCGCCGTTTCCATCAGCGAGCTCTTGAGCTCGGGCCAGCGGGTGCCCTGGTAGAGCGCCAAGCAGAGGATGATGAACGCACCGAGTGCACCGGCCTCGGTCGGCGTGCCGACACCGCCGTAGATGCACACCATGATGATGGCGACGACGGCGAAGATCGGCATCGCCCCCGGCAGGGTCTCGAAACGCTGCTTCCAGGTGAAGCCGGTCACCGGTGGACCGAAGTCCTTGCGCGTCACGGCCAGCAGGATCACCAGCCCACCGTAGATGACCGCGGAGACCGCGCCCGGCAGGAAGCCGGCCATCAGCAGCGCACCGACGTCCTGCTCGACGATGATGGCGTAGATCACCAGGATGGCCGACGGGGGGATCAGCGACGCCAGGGTGCCGCCTGCCGCCACGACCCCCGCTGCGAAGCGCTTGTCGTAGCCGAGCTTCAGCATCTCCGGCACCGCGATGCGGGCGAACACCGCGGAGGTCGCGACCGAGGCCCCGGAGACGGCGGCGAAACCGGCGGTGGAGAAGACCGTCGCCACCCCCATGCCGCCCGGCAGCCAGCCCAGCCAGCGCTTGGCGGCCTCGAACAGCGCCTTGGTGAGGCCGGCGTGGTAGGCGAGGAAACCGATCAGGATGAAGGTGGGGATCAGCGACAGGGCCAGTGTCGAGACCTTGGAGTGCGGGATGGTTCCGGCCATCTTGACGGCCACGCCAAATCCCTTCTCGAAGCCGAACTTGGCCGAGAAGATCCACAGCAGGCCGAGGAACCCGGCGATGGCCGCGGCGAACGCGACGCGTACGCCGATGACCACCAGCAGCAACATGGCCCCGGTCACCCAGAGACCGATGGTGATCGGCTCCATGCTGCCCATGGCGGCGAACAGCTCGCTCACCGATCCGACTCCGCGACGTTGTCGCCCAGCACCGACTCGGCCTCCTTGACGGCCACGTCGGCGGCACTCTCGATCAGCGGCACCGCGGCCGGCGTCTCACCCCCCTCGCGGATCGCGCGCGCGTAGCCCCACATCTGCAGCAGCAGGCGCAG
>JAACFL010000115.1 GCA_009937385.1 Gammaproteobacteria bacterium
CTGGCCACCTACTTCGACGGCAGCCTCGACGGGATCGAGCGCTTCGACAACCGGCAAGCGATCGCCGCGGGAATGCACGTCCACGACGCGGTGACGGGACAGTGGAACGTGCCCCTGGTCACGGCCCGTTTCACACACCAGCCGGTCGTGCTGATCGAGTTCGCCTGGCGCGAACGTGGCCTGATCGTCGCACCCAACCAGCCCGACGCTCCCAACGACGTCGCGGGGCTGCGTGGACGGCGCGTCGTGCCACGCCAGGCCGCGGCCGGCAGCCAGGGGTTGCTCGAGCACCTCCTCGCCGAGGCCGGGATTGGTGCCGACGAGGTCGAGATGACCTCACCGGCAAGGACCGAGACCGATGCCGCGCTGGCGGTGCTCGAGGGCAAGGCCGACGCCGCCTTCGGCCTCGAGGGCCTTGCCCGGCGGCATCGCCTCGATTTCGTGCCGATCATCCGCGAGCGCTTCGACCTGCTGGTCGACCGGCGCGCCTGGTTCGAGGCGCCGCTGCAGCGCCTTGTCGCTTTCTGCGGCACAGGTGCGTTTCACGAAAAGGCCGTCGAGTTTCACGGCTACGACGTCGACGGCCTGGGATCCGTGCACTTCATCGGCTGAGACCAGAACGCCTCCCGCCTGACTCGGCCTGTCTCGCACGCCAGCGGGCTGCCCTGACACTCGACCCGTCCGCCCCGGGACGATACCTGGCCCAAGCGCGGCCACCGGCACTCGGCTGTCTCCAGCCCGGGGCACCTGCGCTAGCCCTTGCGTATGCTAGGGTAATTCGCACCAACGACCGCACTAAAACCAAAAATCATCGACAAGGTCGGTATTGCCAGGAGGAGGGAATCATCATGTCAGATCAGCTGAGTTCATCCAGCGCCCCACTGGAATGCATGCGCAACATCCTCGAGCTACTACCCGAAATCGCCGCCGCGGGCGATGAGCGCGAACTGGGCAGGGCCATCCATCGGCGCGTCAGCGACATCCTCGATGCCGAACGTGTCACGCTGTTTCTTTTCGATCACCGGCTGCTGGAACTCAGAACCCCGTATCACGAGCAGGCCAATCCAGACGACCTCATCGTCAACCTGCGCATGGGACTCGCCGGATACACCGCCATCCTCAAGCAGGCGGTGATGATTTCCGACGCGAAGACCGAGTATTTCTTCAACGGCGAGCTCGACGCCATCACCGACTTCAATACCGAGCGCGTGCTGGCGGTGCCCATCGTCGATGCGAACGCTATGGCAGTCGGCGTGGTCCAGCTTCTGAACAAGACCACCGGAGCCTTCGACCAGACCGACCTCGATCAGGCCGAAGCGACTGCGATCAGGCTCGCCGAGCAGGCCAGTCAGGATCGCTGGGATGTCTCGACGGTACGCGAAGAACTCGACCACCTGATCGAGGCGACCCGCAGCAAACGCGGGTCGGTCTACCGGAACGACTTCGAACACGGGCGCCTGATCTCCGTGTACGCCAGTGGGCTCGGTGAAACCAACATCAAGCTCAACCTGCGTCTCGGCATCGCCGGCACCGTGGCGATCAGCGGGCAATCCCTGAGAATCGAGGACGTCGTGAACGACCCTCGCTTTGACAACTCCTTCGACCGGCGTACCGGATTCAAGACGCGCTCTCTCGTGGCCGTCGCGCTCAAGGGCGCCAAGGGTGAACTGATCGGCGTCATCGAGGCGGTCAACAAGCGTGGTGGTGGCTTCACCAGGGAGGACCAGGAGCTGCTCGAGTCACTGGCCAAGCCGGTCGCCCTGATGATCGAGGACCGGCAGCTGTTGCACGAGCAGGAGGCGCAGTTCGAGAGCCTGCTACGCGTCCTCGCGGCCTCGATCGACGCCAAGGACACCCTCACCGCTGGTCACTCGGAGGGCGTTGCCAACTACTCGGTGGCCATCGCCAGGCAACTCGGCTTCAGCGACGAAGACGTCGACGTGGTGCGCGTCGCGGCCCTACTACACGATTACGGCAAGATCGGGGTCGAGGACAGCGTGCTCAAGAAACCTGGCAAGCTGGACGACGATGAGTATGCCAAGATCCAGCGCCACGCATCGCTGACGCGCGGCATCCTCGACAAGATCAAGTTCAGCCGCAAGTACCGCTACGTGCCGAAGATCGCCGCTGCTCACCACGAGACACTCGACGGCTCGGGGTATGCCGATGGGCTGCACGACAACGAGATTCCCTACTTCGCCAAGATCATCGCGGTCGCTGACGTCTTCGAGGCGCTGACCGCGGACCGCCACTATCGCGAGGCTATGCCAGTCGCCAAGGCACAATCGATCCTCGAGCAGGGCGCAGGCATCAAGTACGATTCTGTGATTGTATCAGCGCTTGGCAAGCACCTTGAGACCATGGCGCCGGGAACCTAAATCAAACCGCCCTAGCACTCAGAACAGTCCGCAGTTCAGGCAGCTGTTCTCGCATTGGAACGCACACTAAATTGTGTGCGCTCGTCTAAATGGTACGGATCTAGCACCGGGCGATCATCTGCTACCAGCCGTGTCAGCTAACGTGGAAAAAAGCCAATTTTTCCCATGAAATCGACCATTTGATCCACTGCGTCATCTGAGTGAAGGTCGAGGAAGAAGTGTCCAGCACCACCGATCACGACCAGCTGGGTGCGTTCCCCATCTATGTAGGGCCTAACGAGCCGATTGAGGTCTGGCAGGCGGTTGTCCTCGCTGGCAGCGATGAAAAGGGTCGGCTTCTTCGCCGCCCTGAGCAGGTTGGGAAGCAGGCGTTCGGGATCGACTCGATAGTAGCTGACGAACGCCGCCGCACTTACCATCGCCTGCGGACAGAAAAGAAAGTCGACGCCCTCCATCACGGTGTCTCCCTCTCCAGAGGCCGCCAGCATTTCCGCCCGCACCAGAAAATCGTTGAGATCCTTGCCGTAGCGGATCTTGTAGCCGGCTGGGGTCCATGCGCGATGATCTGACGTTCCGGGTCCGAGCAGGATCACACCCACAATGGCCTCTTCGTCGTGGTTGGCGGCATATCGGGCTATGTCGTTACCACCATAGGAATGCCCCATCAGAACAAGCCTCTTGGCGCCCCGTCGCTTCAGCCAATCGACCCATGCCCCGATCTCCTCGAGCGAGTCATCAAGGGTATGGTGATGCGGAACAAGGCAGTCGAATGCGCCCTGCCGGTTGTCAATTCCATGGCTGTAGTTGATAGCAAGCGAGCTGTAGCCTCGTTCAGCGAGCAGCTCCTGCAGGTAAGGGATCGGTTCGCGCGCGTTGTGCTGGAGTAGGGAGTGGGTGATGAGAATCATCTTCTCAGCAACACCCTTACCATCGATGCTGACGAGATTGCCATTCAGTCGCAAGCCATCGTGGCGGTGCATGACCTCAGCAGCTTCAGCGGTCGCGCAAGCGATGAAAAATAGAGCAATTGCGAAGACTCTCGCAGCTCTGGACCGTATTCGATTAGTGCTATGGGTGCACATCCTGAGCCTCCAGACGTGGGCTGTGATCTAATCAGCGCTAAGTAACGTTACCCTTCCGGCACGCCTGCCTTGCGCAACCCATAGAGAAACGATTCGCGATCGCTTTTGCGAGCGAAGGGCCAGTGCTCGCGCGCGACCGAGACCGTGAAGGAATACAGTCGATCGCTGGCCTGCAGTGCATCAAGCCTGGCTAGTGCCCGAGTGGCACGTGCCACGTCCCCAAGGGTGCCATAGGCAGATAGGAGCGCCATCCAGGCCAGGCGATTCTCAGGGCTGCGTTCGACTGCCTCGGCAAGTGAAGCCACTGCATCGGTAACATTTCCCATGGCCAGCTGGGCTTTCCCAAGAGCGAAGAAGTAGGAGGCATGACCGCGTGGATCCATACGCATGGCCCTGTGCAGTAGAGGCAAAGCCTTTTCCGGCGCACCCATAAACGTCTGGACCTCAGCGAGCGCGACATAGCCTTGCGGTGAGTTGGGATCGAGTGCGATTGCGACCTCGGCCTCCTTCCGCGCTTCCTGGTATCTTCGGTTGAAGGTCAGCATCTCGGCTGCCACCTTGTGTGCGAGCGCAGTGGGGGCAATCATCGAACGTACGAGGTAATCGTCAGCCCGTTGCCAGGTCTGCGTGTTAGGCGAGATGTCGAGTCGCCGGTGCCAGAGATTGCGGTAGGTTTCCCAGTAAACCGCAGCTAAGGTTGCCAGGGCACGTCCATAGCTAGGATCGGCCTCCACGGCACGCTCAAGGTGCGTTATGGCCAGGCGAAAACTCTCGGGCGTACCACGAGTGTATTCAGCCGCACCCTTGAGGTAGTTCTCATACGCTGCCGTGGCGTTGGTTTCCCGAAACGCCGCGAAGTCCTCCTCGTAGTGGGTCCTCTCGACCGATAGCGCCTCCACGATCCTCCCGGTGATCATCTCTTGGAAATCGAACAGTTCATCGAGCGCACCATCGAAACGCTCGCCCCACAACTGTTCGCCCTTGGAGGCATCGATCAGCTTGATATTAATCCTGAGATCGTCTCCAACCTTACGAACGTTGCCCTCCACGAGGTACTTCACACCAAGCTCACGCCCGACTTGGCGCACATCGAGCGCTCTATTCTTATAACTAAAACTCGAATTTCGGGCGATTACGAATAGCGACGAAACGCGTGAAAGGTCGGTAATCAAGTCCTCTGTCAACCCATCGGCGAAGTACTCCTGGGCCGGGTCGTCGCTGAGGTTGACGAACGGCAGCACCGAGACCGAGGGCCGGTCGGGGATGCTGGGCGTCTCAGCCACCGGCGGCGCTTGATCTCCCGCTTGACCGATCCAGACCACCAACATCCATACCAACAGGACCACGCCCAGCACCAGAGCGAACCACATCCATGGGCCTGCGGCCTTCCTTGCCCGAGCCTCCCCCGGGACGGGCTCAGCAAGCGAATCGGCCACGACGCGGTATCCACGCTTCGGTACGGTCTCGATCAGCCTGTTGGTCCTGGAATCGTCACCCAGTGCTTTGCGCAGTTTGGCCACCGCGTTGGTGATCGCCTCGTCGCCAACGACCATTCCGGGCCAGACCGCATCGAGCAGTTCGCCCCTCGATATGACGGTACCCGAGCGTGAAGCAAGGTAGGCGACCAACTCGGCCGTCTTGGGCTCCAGGCGGACCTCGTCGCCACCCTTGCACGCAACGCAACGCCCGGGGTCAATGACCCAGCTGCCGATCCTAAAAGGATGCAAAGCGCCCATCGATGGTGCCAGCCCCCGGTCTGCAATCGGCCAAGCGCTGATCCACGCCTAGCAATGCATCTCTTTATCGTTTCCAGCAATTATAGATAAGAAGGTCACCTAGAGGGCAAATTCTTGTAACTAATTGATTACGATAGCCAAATGGCAGTGGTTATAAAACCGTTGGAAAAACAATGCCCGCGCGTCAGGACTCTACCTTATGTAATCGGCAATCTACATCTCGCATCAGAAAAAGACTGGAGGAAAAATGATGACAAAAAGCAATTTTCTAACAGTGACCATGAAGACCCTTAATCGTAAATTCATAGTCGCCCTATGCGGTGGCGTGATGTGCATCTCATCCTTCGTCGCGTATGCGGCGCTCGATACTAAAAATATTCCGGAGGTCAAACGCACGCCCCAGGCACTCTACCTAAGTGCCGAGGATGCCTATGCTCTGCGTTCTTCAAGCCAAAACGTCGTGCTCATCGACGTGCGGAGCCGTGAGGAAGCCATGTACCTCGGCATGCCATCAACCGCGGACGCGTTGATCCCATTCATGAACATCGACGCGCGGGTCTGGGATCCAAAGCGCAATAGCTTCCGGCTGGTGATGAACGACGAGTTCGAATCAGGTGTGAACGAATTCCTCCATGCGCGCGGCCTGGATGCTGACGCGACAATCCTGCTGCTCTGTCGCGAGGGCAGACGCAGCGCCAGGGCGGCTCGGTTCCTCAATCAACTCGGCTATTCGAACGTCTACACGGTCGTCGATGGCTTCGAGGGGGACCTGGCGAAAGCGGGAGTCCACAAGGACAAGCGCATGGTCAATGGCTGGAAGAATGCCGGCCTCCCCTGGACCTACCAACTCACCGCGGACAAGTTCTTCTTCGCGGACTAGCCACGGTGGCGCCCACGGCTGTCGAGTGGCCGCCGTGGGCACTTGCCGGCCACCAGAACACGACGACACGGTCGTTTCAGATGAGGCTTGAGACAGATGACGCCGAAACATCCGAACCTTATTTCGAATTGGTCGATCAGACTGCCGATGTCCGCCATCCTGCTAGCCACGGCCCTGTTGTTGCCAAACCTTGGTAACGCGTTCAAGCACGGCCAGGGCTACATGGTCCGCGGTGGAATCGGCTGCGCGACCTTCCTCGCCCAGTACCAGCACAACCTTCAAAACCGGATAGGTGACGACATGATCACCATGGAATTCAGTCAAACCCACGGCTGGATCAAGGGGTACCTGACGGCTTACAACGCCTGGGTAAAGAATGGCTTGCTCGACGTTAGCGCTGGATTCGACGCCGACGACCTCGAGGGGTGGGTCGCAAAATACTGCGGTGAGAATCCCGAGGCCGACCTGCCGGACGCCCTGAAAGCGTTCGTCAACCAGTCGCTGCAGGGCAACTCGCGCCCAAGTTCGGAACGGGGCATCTAACGTTCAATGATGGCAAAGCCCGCGCGAGGCGGGCCTTCTGGTTCGGTCGGATCGTGATTGGTGGCTATTGCTAGATTCGAACTAGCGACCCCATCATTTTTACGAATAGATCAGCAGACCGCCCACGGCTGTCGAGATGAAACCGTGGGCGGTTTTGCACGGCAATAAAGCCTCAGACAGGGAAGTCCTTTGCATGCCTAAGATCAGGTTAGGAAAGCCGGTTCAGAAAACTGCGGCTTCTTCGATCAAGATAAAGTTGGCAGACGACAAACCCCGCAATGGGGTGAAAGAACTAACCATTAAGCCCCTATATAAAAACAAGCGGCTTGAAAAAAAATAGCGGCACTCCTAGCTATCAAGTGGCTGAGTTCTACACCTATTCCCCTACTCAGCTAGGTCAAGACCTAAACTGAGGGCATGGAACCAGCAGTGATGGCCTTCTTCAGGGAGGTTGGGCTGGCGATGTTCGCCTCAAGCCTCACCTACTTAGGCCGAGGTGGCGCATCTGCGGGAGGCAGTGCGGAAGATTGAGGGGGAGAATCCCCACATTTTGCCCACACTGAAAGTCGTAGGGGGCAGCGCGTTGCGCTAACCCCCTGGGTCGATTGGTGGCTATGGCTAGATTCGAACTAGCGACCCCATCATTATGAGTGATGTGCTCTAACCAACTGAGCTACATAGCCATTCGAGGGCCGGCATT
>JAACFL010000116.1 GCA_009937385.1 Gammaproteobacteria bacterium
GGCAGCCTGACCATCATCGCCACCGCGCTGGTCGACACCGGCTCGCGCATGGACGACGTGATCTACGAGGAGTTCAAGGGCACCGGCAACATGGAGATCCACCTCGATCGCCGCATCGCCGAGAAGCGCATCTACCCGTCGATCAACATCAACCGTTCCGGAACCCGGCGCGAGGAGCTGCTCACCAAGCCCGACGAGCTGCAGCGCATGTGGATCCTGCGCAAGCTGCTGCACCCGATGGACGAACTCGCAGCCATGGAGTTCCTGCACGACAAGCTGCGCGCGTCCAAGACCAATTCCGAGTTCTTCGAGTCGATGAAGCGCTGAGCCGCGCGCGACCCGGCATTCAGTCGGCGGGCAGCGGCGTCACCCCCCACACCTGGCGCGCGTACTCGCGCACCGTGCGGTCGCTCGAGAAGTGGCCCATCGCGGCGACGTTGCGGATCGCCGCCGCGCTCCACGCCTCGGGGTCTTGCCACAGCGCGTCGACACGCGCCTGGGTCTCCAGGTAGGCAGCAAAGTCGGCCAGCACGAGAAAGCGGTCGCCGCCGTCGAGCAGTCGATCGACCAGCCCCCGGTAGCGCGTCGGCTCCTCTGGCGAGAAGTAGCCGGTGCAGACCATGTCCAGCGCCTGCTGCAGGCGTTCGTCCTCGTGGTAGATGGACGCCGGCCGGTAATTGGCCTCGCGCATGCGCGCGGCTCCGGCGGTATCGAGCCCGAAGGCGAAGAAGTTCTCCGCCCCGACCCGCTCGCGGATCTCGATGTTGGCGCCGTCGAGGGTGCCGATGGTCAGCGCGCCGTTCAGCGCGAGCTTCATGTTGCCGGTGCCCGAGGCCTCGGTGCCGGCCAGCGAGATCTGCTCGGAGAGATCGGCAGCGGGGATGATGTCGGCTGCGGTCGAGACGTCGTAGTTCTGCACGAACAGCACGCGCAGGCGATCGCCGACCGCCGGGTCGTTGTTGACGACGTCGGCAACGTCGTTGATCAGGCGGATCACCAGCTTGGCCAGGGCGTAGCTCGGCGCTGCCTTGCCGGCGAACAGGCATACGCGCGGCACGTACCCGTCGTCGGGTGCCAGTCGTATGCGGTTGTACAGCGTGATGACGTGCAGCAGGTTCAGCAGCTGGCGCTTGTACTCGTGGATGCGCTTGATCTGGACGTCGAAGAGCACGTCGTCTTGTATCTGCAGGCCGGTGTGCTGCGCGATCAGCGTGGCCAGGCGCGCCTTGTTGGCCTGCTTGGCGGCACGGAATCGGGCACGGAACGCCGCGTCCTCGGCCAGGGGGGCGAGTTCGGCGAGCCGGTCGAGGTCGGTGATCCAGCTGTCGCCCAGTGCCTCGCTGACCAGGCCGGAGAGTTCCGGGTTGGCCTGGTGCAGCCAGCGCCGTGGGGTGATGCCGTTGGTGACATTGACGATGCGTCCGGGCCACAACGCCTCGGCGTCGGCGAAGGTGTCACGCTGCAGCAGCTCGGTGTGGAGCGCCGAGACGCCGTTGACGCGGTGGCTGCCGACGCAGGCCAGCGCGGCCATGCGCACCCGACGCTCGGCCCGTTCGTCGATCAGCGACATGCGGCGCAGCCGTTCGAGGTCGCCGGGAAAGTGGTGGCGCACCTGCTCGAGGTGCCGGTGGTTGATGTCGTAGATGATCTGCAGGTGGCGCGGCAGCAGGCGCTCGAAAAGCGCCACCGACCAGGTCTCGAGTGCTTCTGGCAACAGCGTGTGATTGGTGTAGGCGAAGGTGCGTTGCGTCAGCTCCCAGGCCTTCTCCCATTCGATTTCATGGACGTCGACCAGCAGGCGCATCAGCTCGGCGATGGCGATCGCCGGGTGGGTGTCGTTGAGCTGGATGGCGGCCTTGTCCGGCAGTTCCGCGAGGTCGCCGTGCTGCCTGGTGAAACGGAACAGGATGTCCTGCAGCGAGGCGCTGGCGAAGAAGTACTGCTGCTTGAGGCGCAGTTCACGGCCCACGCTGGTGGTGTCCACCGGGTAGAGCACGCGGGCCAGGTTCTCGGAGCGGTTCTTGTCCTCGACCGCCTTGATGTAGTCGCCCTCGTTGAAATAGCGCAGGTCGAAATCGCGCGACGCCTTGGCCGACCAGAGGCGCAGGTTGAGCACCGTGCCGTTGCGGTAGCCGGGCACCGGGGTGTCGTAGGCCATCGCCATGACCTCCTCGGTGTCGAGCCACTGGTGGTGGGCCCGTCCCTGGTCGTCGCGGAAGTCCACCACTCGGCCACCGAACTTGACCGGGTAGAGCACCTCGGGTCGGGCGAACTCCCAGGGGTTGCCGTAGCGCAGCCAGTTTTCGGGGTGCTCGACCTGCTGCCCCTGCTCGATCCGCTGGTAGAACATGCCGTAGTCGTAACGGATGCCGTAGGCGTAGCCGGGCAGGCGCAGCGTCGCCATCGAGTCGAGCAGGCACGCGGCGAGGCGCCCGAGGCCACCGTTGCCCAGTGCCGCGTCGGGCTCGACCAGTCGCAGCAGGTCGAAATCCAGGCCGAGGTCGCGCAGCGCCTGCTCGGCGACGTCGAACAGGTCCATGTTGAGGAGGCTGTTGTGCAGCAGGCGCCCGGTCAGGTACTCGAGCGACAGGTAGTAGACCCGTTTTGGCCCGGTGCGGTAGATGGTGCGCATGGTGCGCATCCACTGCGTGGTCAGCCGGTCACGCACGACGTAGGCGAGTGCGTGCTGCCAGTCGCGGGTGGTGGCGGTGATCGGGTCCTTGCCGATGGTGTAGGTCAGGCGGTGTGCGATCGAACGCCGCAGCGCCGCGGCGTCGCAACCCGGCGGCTCGTGGTCGAAAGCATCATCGTGCGGCATGGTCCCGTTCCTTGGTGGTCACGCGCCGGACCAGCAAAAGCTTAACAGACCATCCCGTAGTAGAATCGCGTGTCATGACCAGCGAACGTGTCAACGCCTCCAGCAGCGTCGGTGGCAACGTGCGCCTGCCCGCCGTGCTGGCCATGCCGCTGCGCCTGGTTCCGGGGGTGGTGCACTCGACCGCGCTGGCCACAATCCTCGACCGGGTGCTCGCGCGGGAGCTGGCCGATGGCGAGCTGGAGTTCCTGTTCGGCCGCACCGTGGCGATCGACATCGAGGACGCTGAGGTCGAGTATCGGCTTTTCCTCGGCGTCGGCGGTTTCTACGCCGGCAGCGCCGAGCGCACCGTCGACGTGACCATGAGCGGGGCGCTCTACGACTTCCTGGTGCTTGCCGCCGGGGAGGAAGATCCCGACACGCTGTTCTTCCAGCGTCGGCTGCGCATCGAGGGCGACACGGCGCTCGGCCTGCAGGTCAAGAACCTGCTCGACAGCCTCGATTTCGGCATCCACGAGTTGCCGGAGTCGGCGCGCGGCTGGATCGAGGGCGCGCTGGCTGCCTATCGCAGGCTGTTCGGCAGAGAGGCTAGCTGACCACTTTGGTGTCGGCGGCGATGCCGGGTTCGCCGTACCAGTAGCCACGGCACGGTCCGACCGGCATGCGTTGCTCGAGCGCCACCTGGGCCGCGTCGGCGGCCAGCTGCCCGTCGCGTAGCCCGGCGAAGGTGGCGAGCACCGCATCCGTTCCCTCGGCCTGTGGGTAGATTCTGACCAGGTCGACCCCGAGCCCGGCCATGTCGGCGATTTCCCCGGCCAAGGCGTAGGTCTGCGCCGACTGGGTCTGGATGCCGTTGAAGGCGAGGAACGGCTCCTCCTCGCGGGTGCGCACCAGCAGCCCATCCGGGTAGCGTTCACACACCTCGTCGCAGGCGTCCTTGGGCAGGTTGTGATGGCGTGCCGTGAAGCAGCGTGCCGACCAGGCGAGTGGGATGCGCCCGTAGACGGTGACCTCGGTCTCGACGCCTTCCGGCGCGTCGGCGAGGATCTCGGCCAGCGTCGAGCGCGACAGCTCGAACGGCATCACCCAGCGCGACAGGCCCTTGTGTGCGAGCAGCGCCAGGGTGTGCTGGTTGTAGATGTTGACCGCCGGGCCGGCGACGAACGGCACGCCCTGCTCGGCGAGCAGGCGCACCGCGCCGATGTCGTTGGCCTCGACCCTGAATTTCCCGTTGGCGCACAAGCGACGCAGCGCCTTGAGTTCCGACTCCGCCTCGATCAGCGCCAGGCTCGACAGCACCACCTCCTTGCCGGCCTCGGCGAGTTGTTCGCCGAAAGCAAGCCAGTCGTCGAGGCGCAGCGCGCGCCGCTTGGAACAGACCGACTCACCGAGGTAGACCACCTCGGCGGGACCCGCAGCGACCTCGGCGTAGAACGCCTCGAGGCGTTCGCGCGGCCAGTGATACTGGACCGGGCCGAGGGTCAGGCGGGGAAGGGTGGGCACGACGCGTGTCACTGCCAGGGGCGATGGTAGGCGCCGAGCGTGGTCTGCGCACCTTCGGCCACCTTGCCGAGCGCCGCGAGCCATTCGGCACGCAGCGTGAAGCCGTCGGGGTCGTGGGCCACCGCGTCGAGCGCCTCGCGCCACACCTTCGCGACCTGTCGAACGTAGGCCGGGCTGCGCTGGCGTCCCTCGATCTTGATCGCGCGCACGCCCATCGCCTGCAGCTCGGGCAGCAGCTCGAGGGTGTTGAGGCTGCTCGGCTCCTCGATGGCGTAGTAGGTGGCGTCGCCGACCGCGTAACGGCCCTTGCAGATGGTCGGATAGCCGGCATGCTCGCCTTTGCCGTAACGGTCGATCAACAGTTCGCCGAGGCGCGACTCGAGACCCTGCTCGGTCTCGGTCCAGCGCACCGCGCTGGCTGGCGAGCAGACGCCGCACGAGTTGGGCGACTGCCCGGTGGCGTACGAGGAGAGCGTGCAGCGTCCCTCGACCATCACGCACAGGCCGCCGAAGCCGAACACCTCGACCTCGACCGGCACCTGATCGATCACCCGCGCGACCTGGGAAAGCGACAGCACCCGCGGCAGCACCACGCGGCGCACGCCGAATTCTTCGTGGTAGAAGCGGATCGCCTCGTAGTTGCTCGCCGAACCCTGCACCGAGAGGTGGCGTGGCAGATCGGGATGGGCGCGCATCGCGTAGTCGAGTACCGCCATGTCGGCGATGATCAGCGCGTCGACACCTAGCTCCGCGGCATGGTCGACCGCGGCCTGCCAGCGTGCGAAGCCGCCCGGCTGCGGGTAGGTGTTGATCGCGACGTAGACCCTGGTGCCCTTGTCGTGCGCATAGCGGATGCCGTCGCGGGCGTTGCCCTCGCTGAAGTTCAGCCCCGGGAACGAACGGGCATTGGTGTCGTCGCGGAAGCCCATGTAGACGGCGTTTGCGCCGTGGTCGACGGCGCCCTTCAGGGCGGGCAGGTTGCCGGCGGGGCAGACGAGGTCCATGGCGCGCCCCAGGTCAGCCGACCACGTCGAGCTCGCGGCGACGGAAGCGCGCACCGCACATGCGCGCAAGGCGTGCGCAGGCGTCGATGTCGACCCCCTCGAGCCCGTCGATGGCGGTTGCCGTCACCTCGGGGATGTAGCGTGGTGCTTCCTGCATGAACGCGAGCACCGCCTGGTAGGCGCCGGGCAGCGTGGGCTGGCAGTGAAGGTTGTAGACGTCGGGCGACTGCGCGTTGAGCGACACCGAGACCGCGTCGATCAGCCCTGCCATCTCCGGCAGCACGTCGCGCTTGTTGGCCAGGCTGCCCAGGCCGTCGGTGTTGAGGCGCACGCGACCGCCACGCTCCTTGATCCACGCGGCGACCTCGAGCAGCAGCTTCAGGCGCAGGGTGGGCTCGCCGTAACCGCAGAAGACGATCTCGGCGTAGGCCTTGGGGTCGCCGATCGCGGCGATCACCTCGGCGAATTCCGGGCGGTGGTCGAGGGTCAGGTCGTAGTCGTGCACCTGGCGCGAACCGAGGGTCTTGGGACAGAAGGCGCAAGTCAGCGTGCAGCGGTCGGTGATGTTCAGGTACAGGCGGTCATCGATCGCGTAGGCGACCGTCTGCTGTTCGACCGGGGGCTGGGCGGCGGCTGGCGTGCTGGACATGCGCTGGACCGGGTGCGGACGCGGCAGCGCCGCGTGGGCCGCGCATTATACTCTGTCAGGGAAGCCCCTGCCGATATCGCGGGGTTGTTTGGAAGGGAGATCGGATCGTGAACAGATGCTTGGTGCTTTGTGCTTTGCTGCTCGCCGCCCCGTTGCTGCAGGCGGAGGATTGGCAGGAGCAGCCGGGTCGGGTGGTGGTGTCGACCGAGGGCGAGTTCGCCGACGTGCGCCAGAACGTCGGCGACGCGATCGTTGGCCAGGGGCTGGTCGAGAGCAGCGTGTCCCACGTCGGTGAGATGCTCGAACGGACCGGGCGCGACCTGGGCACCACCAGCGTCTTCGCCGAGGCCGAGGTGGTCGAGTTCTGCAGCGCCGCGCTGACCCAGGCGATGACCGCTGCCGACCCGCACGCCATCGTCAACTGCCCCTACCGGATCGCGGTCTACACGCTCACTGCCAGCCCGGGCGTGGTCTACCTGTCGTACCCGCGGCCGACCGCGGGCGGTGCGACGCCGGAGCTCGAGGCGGTCGAGGCGCTGCTGCGGCTGGTGGTCGAGGAGTCGCTGTTCTGATCCTGCGAGGGTGCTGAGGCTGATTCTCGGGCAACGCTTCACGTGGCGGGCTGACCGAATGGCTTGCCCGCCGCAGGGGAGATGCGGTCTGCGATGTTGCCGGTGAGCCGGGTGGCTCGCTACCATCCGCCGGCCGGTGCTGACCGGCCCATTCGTCAACCAGGGGAAACGCCTTGTCCACGCTGATCTGCGGCTCGATTGCCTACGACACCATCATGGTCTTCCAGGACCGGTTCAAGAACCACATTCTCCCGGACCAGGTGCACATCCTGAACGTCTCGTTCCACGTGCCCGAGATGCGCCGGGAGTTCGGTGGCTGCGCCGGCAACATCGCCTACGGCCTGCGCCTGCTGGGTGGCCGGCCGTTGCCGATGGCGACCGTCGGTGAGGACTTTGCTCCCTACGCAGACTGGCTCGATCGCTGCGGCATCGACCGGCGCCACGTCACCAGCGTGCCCGACAGCTACACCGCGCAGGCCTACATCACCACTGATCTCGACGACAACCAGATCACCGCGTTCCATCCGGGGGCGATGAACGCCTCGCACCTGAACCGGGTCGATGCCGTCGACGGCGTTCGTCTCGGCATCGTCTCGCCGGACGGGCGCCAGGGAATGATCGACCACGCCGCGCAGTTTGCCGCGGCAGGCATTCCGTTCGTCTTCGATCCAGGCCAGGGGTTGCCGCTGTTCGACGGGCCGGCGCTTCTGGACCTCGTCGACCAGGCCAACTGGTTGACCCTCAACGACTACGAGTCGCGG
>JAACFL010000117.1 GCA_009937385.1 Gammaproteobacteria bacterium
GCCCTGGCCGGGGATCCTGACGCCGGCAAGACCAAGGCCCAGCAGAATTGCGCGATCTGCCACGGCCCGCTGGGCCTGAGCCAGAATCCCGGCGCTCCCAACCTGGCCGGCCAGCCGGCCGTCTACCTCGTCGAGCAGCTGAGGGCTTTCCGCGGCGGCAAGCGCCAGCACCAGGTGATGAGCATCATCGCCAAGCCGCTCAACGACGACGACATCTCCGACCTCGCGGCCTGGTACGCCTCGCTCGTGGTCAGCGTCCAGTTGCCGGACTGAATCGTCTCCTCGAACGGGTCCGTCGTCAGTGCGTCCAACGACTGCGACTCTCACGGCCATGCTGACCGTTCCGCATCTATCGAACCCACACCCACGGGACCACGTGCTTCCGGCAGCCCAAGCACCCCTGCCTCGTGGATCCGGCTGCATCATCACGCCTCTCCCGGACGTGGACCCCGCATTTAGGCCTTGGCTAAGATCCTGATCCATGACGCCTCAGAACAGACGCCTCGCCACCCTGATGGCTGCCGATGTCGTCGGTTACTCAGCGAGGATGGAGTCCTCGGAGGCTGAGACCCTCGCACAGCTGACCCGTCTGACGGACCTGATCGAGCGGCATGTGAACTCGGCGGGTGGCCGGGTCTTCTCCCGGGCAGGAGACGGTTTTCTGGCCGAATTCGCCAGCCCGGTGATGGCGGTCCAGGCCGGCTACGAGGTCCAGCGATCTCTGTTACGTGCTCGCGAGAACGGCGAACTCGACCTTCAACTGCGCATCGGACTTCACCTGGCCGACGTGGTGGCCGATGGCGAAGACCTGCTGGGTGACGGTGTCAATATCGTCGCGCGCATCGAGAGCCAAGCTGAGCCGGACAGCGTGCTGATCTCGCAGCACCTCTTCGAACAGGTCAAACGCACCGCACAGCTCGCCTTTGAAGACCTTGGCAAGCACGCGCTGAAAAACATCTCCGAGCCACTCCGGCTCTACCGTGTCGCCGGGGATCTCGGCAATCACAGTTACATCTCCGGAAACCACGATAACGTGCAGCCGAAACCCGCGGCGCAAATCGATCCGCATTCGATCGCGGTGCTGCCGTTCGCCAACTTCAGCGGCGATGACGAGCAGGAGTATTTCGCCGACGGCATCACCGAGGACGTCATCACCGAACTCGCCCGTTTTCGCGACATGTTTGTCGTGTCACGCAACTCCAGCTTTGCCTACAAGGGGCGCAACATCGATCTGCGTCAGGTCGGAAGAGAGCTCGGCGTGGCGTTCGTTCTCGAGGGTAGTGTCAGGAAGATGGGGTCTCGTGTGCGCATCACCGGACAGCTGATCGACACACGCAACGGCGACCACATCTGGGCCGAGAAGTACGACTGCCAGTTTGATGACCTTTTCGACGTCCAGGACGAACTCGTGGCCAAGATCGTTTCGCTGGTCGCAGGACGCATGGAGCGCCAGACACAGGCCATCGCCAGGCGCAAGAAGCCAGCCGACATGGATGCCTACGACTGCCTGCTGCACGGCCTCGAACATCACCGGCTTGGCGCCGTGACGCGGCAGGACGCCGAAAAGGCGGTCGCCTGGTTCAGCAAGGCGATCGAGAAAGATCCGAACTACGGTCGGGCCTACGCCTGGAAGTCCTGTTCCATGTCCACGCTCGCTCGGCAGTGGACGCACGAGAACGTTTTCGAAGAGGCCGTGGAGATCGTCAAGCGTGGGCTGGAACTCGACGAGGACGACGCGGAATGCCACCGCATCATGGGCTCGATCAGCCTGTACCTGCGTGACTTCGGCAAGGCGGAACTCCATTTCCGGCGGGCCATCGAGCTGAATCCAAACCATGCCTTCATCGTCGGTCGCACCGGTGAGCTCTACACGTCACTCGGCGATGGCCGAAAGGCACTCGAATACCAGAAGCGTGCGGTGCAACTCGACCCTCTGCTGCCCGCCTACTGCAGGGAACTCGAGGCAGCGGCCCACTACACGCTTGGCGAGTACCAGGACACCGTGAAGGTGGTCGCCGAGATGCCACGTCCGACCCGGAGATCACTGGCCTATGCGATCGCCTCGCTGGTCCACACCGACGACGCGCAAGCCCTGGAGCGTACACTCAAGGAACTTCGAAGACTCGACCCTGATTTCTCTGTCGATCGCTTCGTAAGCATGGAGATCTACCAGGACCAAGCCATTCCGCAACAATTGGCCGAGGAACTCTGCGCCGCGGGCCTTTGAGCATGCATGAACAACCGACCACGACAGCACCTCGCTTGACCCGATGAACCAGGACGGCAAGGCCACCTTCGACCGCGTACTCGCCAACGTCAGCCGGGTGATCCAGGGTCAGCAGGAGACGCTGCGCCTGCTGCTCGGGGCGCTGGCCTGCGGTGGCCACATCCTGCTCGAGGACTACCCGGGCACCGGCAAGACCACGCTGGCCAAGGCGCTGGCGCGCTCGGTCGGTGCCGACTTCCGCCGCGTGCAGTTCACGCCCGACCTGCTGCCGTCGGACATCCTCGGGGTGTCGGTCTACGAGCAGGAGCGCCAGGCGTTCAGCTTCCACAAGGGGCCGATCTTCACCCACGTGCTGCTCGCCGACGAGATCAACCGTGCCTCGCCACGCACCCAGGCTGCACTGCTCGAGGCGATGGCCGAGGGGCAGGTGAGCATCGAGGGCACGACCCACGCGCTGGCCCAGCCGTTCCTGGTCGTCGCGACCCAGAACCCGGTCGAGTTCCGCGGCACCTACCCGCTGCCCGAGGCGCAGATGGACCGCTTCATGGTGCGCCTCGGCCTCGGCTACCTCGACGCCGCGAGCGAGGCCGAGATGGTCAGCGCCCAGGCCGAACGTCATCCGCTCGAACAGCTCGCGGCCTGCGTCACGCTCGACGACGTGATCGCGCTGCAGGCCGAGGTGCGCACGGTGCGCATCAGCGACGAGATCCGGCGCTACGCCGTCGACCTGGTGCGCGCGACACGCGGCGCACCGTCGGTGCAGCTCGGCGCCAGCCCGCGCGCGTCGCTGGCGCTGGTCGCCCTCGGCCAGGCGCTGGCGCTGTTCGACGGCCTGGAGTTCGTGACCCCGGACCACCTGCAGGCGTGCGCCCACGCGGCGATCGCGCACCGCCTGGTCATCGACTCGCGGGCCCGTTTCTCCGGCCAGAACGCCGGCGACGTCGTCGATCGCGTTCTCGAAGAGGTGCCGGTGCCGGCCTGAGCGCCCGCCGCCGCGGTCCGCGCCATGCTGCGCTTCCACTACAGCCTGCTCGACAAGGCCTGGCGCTTCGGCCAGGCGCTGCTGCGCCGGGTCACCCCGGCCGGGCTGCTCGCGCTCGCCGCGCTGGTGCTGGCCGGCGCGGCCGGCATCGACACCGAGTTGACACTCGCCTACCAGCTGTTCGGCTACGCCTCAGGCTTGCTGCTGGTCGGCTTCCTGGCATCGTGGCGGCTGGCTGGCCGCTACGAGGTCGAGCGCCGGCTGCCGGCGCTGGCAACCGTCGGCGAGCCGTTGCAATACCGCATCACGGTGCGCAATCGCGACGACCGCCCGCGTGCCGGGCTGGCGGTGATCGAGCAGCTCGCCGACACCCGGCCGACACGCGACGAGGTGGCCACCGGCCTCGGTGGCCTGGCGCGGCTGTCGCTGCTGCTGGTCGCGCGACGCTGGCAATACCTGGCGCGGCAGCGGACGCCGGTCCCGGCCGACCCGCATCCGCTCCCCGACCTGCCCGCGTCCGGTGAGGCCAGCACCCAGGTCGGGTTCGTCCCGACGCGGCGTGGCAGCCTGGCGTTCCGTCGCAGCTGGCTCGCCCGGCGCGACCCGCTCGGGCTGTTCCGCGCGCTGCGCCCGCTCGACACCCCGCAATCGCTGCTGGTGCTGCCGCGCCGCTACCCGGTGCCCGAGATCGCGACACCGGGTCACCGCGCCTTCCAGCCCGGCGGGGTCACGTTCGCCAGCAGCGTCGGCGACTCCGAGGAGTTCCTCGGCCTGCGCGACTACCGGCCCGGCGATCCGCTGCAGCACATCCACTGGAAGAGCTTCGCAAGGGTCGGACGGCCGATCGTCAAGGAGTTCCAGAGCGAGTTCTTCGAGCGCCACGCGCTGGTGCTCGACACCGCCACCGCCCACGCCGACGCCGCGTTCGAGGAAGCGGTGTCGGTGGCCGCCTCGTTCGCCTGCAGGCTGGACACCCAGGAGTGCCTGCTCGACCTGCTGTTCGTCGGCGACCGCGACCACTGCTACACCGCAGGCCGTGGTCAGCTCGACGTCGAAGGGCTGCTCGAGGTGCTGGCCCACGTGCAGCCGTGTCCGGCGCGCGACGTCGACGCGCTCGAGGCGACGCTCGCCGCCCACCGCGAGCGGCTGACCGGCTGCCTGCTGGTGCTGCTCGGCTGGGATGCGCCGCGCCGCCGGCTGGTCGAACGCCTGCGCGCGACCGGGCTCGAGACGCTGGCCTTCGTCATCACCGACGCGGCACTCGATGCCGAGCCCGGCGTCTGGCCGTTGCGGGTAGGACACGTCGCCGCGGACCTGGCCGGCGTCGCGACCGGGGGCGGTTCCGCATGAAGCCGGTCCCGCCGCTGCTGACCGCGGCCTGCGTGCTGTTCTGGGGCCTGCAGGCCGACCTGCTGCTGTTCGCGGTGCCGCTCGCCGTGGCGCTCGAGGCGCCGCGCTGGATCCAGGCCCGCTTCGCGTTGCGGACCGCGCCGTTGGCACGCACCTTCGACTTCTGCCTGCTCGGCTCGATGGTGCTGGCCGGCTACCTGATCACCACCGGCTCGCCCACCCAGGGCATCGCGCTCGCGCTGCAATGGCTGCCGATGATGCTGGCGCCGTTCGTGCTCGGCCAGGGCTGGCGTGAGACGGACGGCATCGACCTCAAGGCGCTGTGGAGCGTGCGCCAGCGCCGCGAGCCGCCGCCAGCCCGCCCGTACACCATCGACTTCCGCTGGCTCTACCTGCCGATCTGCCTGGTCGCCGCAAGCGCCGCGAACCAGCGCGGCATGCTGTTCTTCGCCACGCTCACGCTGCTCGGTGCGTGGGCCCTGCTCGCTGCCCGCGACCGCTCGCGGCCGCTGCTGCTGTGGGCCGTGCTGGTCGCCGTCGCGACCGGGCTCGGCTACGCCGGACAGCTCGGCCTGCACCGGCTGCAGGGGGTTCTGTTCGAGCTCGCGTTCAGCTTCGACCCCTCCGACACCTGGAGCACCGACCCCTACCGCAGCCACACCGCGCTCGGTCACATCGGCACGCTGAAGTTCTCCGACGCCATCGAGCTGCGCGTGCGCCCCGCGCCCGGCCAGGACGTGCCGGGGCTGCTGCACCGCGCCACCTACGACCGATTCGGTGTCGCGACCTGGTTCGCAAAAGAGGCCCCGCTCGAGCCGCTGGCAACGCCGCGCGAGAACGGTCGCTGGCGCCTGGAACCCGACCTCCCCACGGATCAGCGGGTCACCATCGAGACGCGGCTGGAGGGCCAGCGCACGGTGCTGGCGGTACCCGGGGGAACGACGTCACTCGACGGGCTGAACGCGAAGGGCATGAGCCGCAATCGCTTCGGGGTGCTCGAAGTCGCACCAGGGGAAGCCGGGCTCGTCGACTTCACGGCCAGCTACCGGCCCGGCTTCGCACCCCCCTCTGCCGCACCGACCCCGGCCGATCTCGAGGTGCCCGACCGGCTGCGCCCACTGCTCGATCGCTACCGCACCACGCTCGGCCTTGGTGAGCTCTCACCTGCAGAAGTCGCTCGCCGGGTCGAACGCTGGTTCGGCACCGAGTTCGGTTACTCGCTCTACCAGGAGGGCGACCCGATGGGGCGCGACGCGCTGGAGGCGTTCCTCGACACCACCCGCGCCGGGCACTGCGAGTACTTCGCGACCGCGACGGTGCTGCTGCTGCGCGCGGCCGGCATCCCTGCGCGCTACGTCACCGGCTACGCGGTCACCGAGTGGAGTGGATTCGAGCAGGCCTACCTGGTGCGTCGCCGTCACGCCCACGCCTGGACGACCGCGTTCGTCGACGGGCGCTGGATCACCCTCGACACCACGCCGTCGACCTGGGCCGTCACCGAGCAGGCCGAAGCGTCGGCCTGGCAGCCGTTCGCCGACGCCTGGAACTGGCTGAGCTACCGCTACCAGCGCTGGCGCCAGCAGTCGGCGGACGACGCGCTGTCGCCGGCGTGGCTGCTGGTGCTGCTGCCGCCGCTGGTGCTGCTCGGCTGGCGGCTGCGCCGCGCACTGCGCCGGCCGGGAGACACGGCCGCTGCGGACGAAGGGGACCTGGCAGCGACCACGGCTGGCGCCGACTCGCCGTTCTACCGGCTCGAGCAGGCGCTCGGACAACGCGTCGCCTCGCGCGAGATCGGCGAATCACCCGAACGCTGGGCCACGCGCCTGGGTGAACGACTCGCGGACGCCGAACTCGACCGGAGACTCGCCGGGATCGTGCGCCTGCACTACGGCTACCGCTTCGATCCCGCGGGAGAGTCGGCAGCCCTGCGCCGTGAGCTCGAGGCCGAGGTCAACGCCTGGCTTGTGTCGTTCGATCGCACCGGTCGCACGGCGTCCTGAGCAACGTCAACGTGCCAGGCGAGGCCCGCATGATGGAAACCGGCTGATGGGTCCACGGCGCGTCGTTCGCAACTGGGCGTTGCCGGCACTGGTCGTGCTGGTCGCGAGCCTCGCCTGGGTGCTGCGCGACGGCCTGCTGGTCAAGCACCAGCTCAAGCGGCACGGTGTCGGCATCGAGGCCACGGTGACCGCGCTGGTCGAGGTCAATCCCGTGAAGTCCGGCCCATGCCTGACCGCGGTCTACCGCTTCACCGATCCGCACGGCAGCGAACAGACCGGGAAGGCCGGCTGCCGGCATACCGACGAGCAGGGCCTCGCGCCCGGATCGAGACTACGTGTCACCTACCTCCCGGACGACCCGGCCACGCATCGTCCAGGGGCGTTCCACGGCTATTCGTTGTGGCGTGAGCTGCTGATCACGCTGGCCGTCGTCAGCTCCGGGCTGCTGCTGCTGTTGCTGGCGGCGCTGGCCCTGGCTCGACTGATCTCCCGCAGCGACCGGTCGCATGAGCCATGAGCCGCGGCAGCCGCCAGCCATGGTCGTTTCCTCTCCACTGACTTAGGATCGACGCTCCAGTGCGGGCCCGGGATGGCGCACCGTCACGAGTGAGGAGAGAGTCCACTTGACGAACCAAGACACGGCGACCGGCCCCCTGGCGGGCCTGCGCATCCTCGACCTCAGCCGCATTCTCGCCGGCCCGACCTGCACCCAGCTGTTCGGCGACCT
>JAACFL010000118.1 GCA_009937385.1 Gammaproteobacteria bacterium
GGACCCGGCGAGCCGCGCGTGGCGGAGCGGATTCGGTCGCCTCGCGGAGCGGGATGAGCTCCCCGCACCGGTCGCCGAACTGCGTGCGCACGTCACGCGGACCGGCGGCCACTGGCGCTATCCAGGATCGCCACGCCTCGCGGCCGCGCTGCTCGCGAGCAGGGACCGCCTGTGCCTGGTGGAGCGCGACCCGGAGACGCACGCGCGTCTGCGGGCGGAATTTGCGGGCGACCCGCGCTGCAGCTGCCTGGCAGGCGACGGCTTCGCGTTGATTCCCACGCAGCTTCCGGCAGCGACCACGCCGGGGCTTCTGCTGGTCGACCCACCGTATCTGGACCCTGGAGACGCGGTCGCGACCGCGGCACTGCTCGCCACCTGCCGTGCGCGCTGGTCCGCAGGCACCCTCGCGGCATGGTATCCGCGGCGTGCGGATGGCTGTGACCGACGTCTGCGCGACGCGCTGGCGGAACGCGACCTGGGCGAGTTCGACGACGACTGGATCGATACCGTTGCGGCGGGCCGCGGTGGAATGCACGGCTGCGGCATGCTGGTGCTCAACGCCCCGGCCGGTTTCGCCACGCGATGGAGACCGAGCAGGGCGTGGCTTGCCGCCAGCCTGACGGTCCCGGGAACGGCGCATCCGGATCGTCCGATGGACCCCGTGCCCCGGGCATGAAAAAGCCCCCGTGGCATGAGCCACGGGGGCTTGTCAGGAGAAGCGCCAGGCCTAGTTGTTGACCGGCTCGTTCCCTGACGGTGCGTCGGATTTCGCCGCGGCCGTCTCGAGATCCACCCAGTCCTGGTACTCGCTCATGTCGATGCTGCCGTTGTCGTCGGCATCGGTGTCGGTGAAATCGGAATCCTCACCATCGAACTGCTTGACCACCTCGAGCTCGGTCTGGGTGAGCTTGCCGTCGCCGTCGACGTCGAGCTCCTGGAAGGTCGGGTACGTGGTAGCGATCGCACTCGTTGCACACAGGCTCAGCACGACTGCAGTGATGATTCTAGCGTTCATTTCGTTACTCCAGGCCACCCCTTGAATCAAGGCCGGGGGGTGGGGAAACCGGCGCGCAGAGTATGGATCTGGCGTACCGGAATACAAGGGCCGAAAACCCCTGGAGAGCATGAAATGTTTTTATGGATCCGCGCACTCCATAAACGCGCCTTGGGTCGCGCGGCGGTTCGGAAAATGCCGTCCTGCAGGAACGTTTCGTGCGCGCCTGGAGTCAGCCCGCGAACGTCTCCGCATAGGCGTCGCGCAACTGGTTTTTCTGCACCTTGCCCATGGTGTTGCGGGGCAGCTCGTCGACGAAGAAGACGCGCTTGGGCTGCTTGAACTTCGCGAGATCGCCGGCCAACGCAGCCTGCACGCCGGCCTCGTCGAGACCGGTGCTGCCATCCGGCACGACCACGGCGGTCACCGCCTCGCCAAAGTCGGGGTGCGGCACCCCGACCACCGCCGACTCGCGCACGCCGGGGATGGCGTCGATCAGCAGCTCGATCTCCTTGGGGTAGACGTTGTAACCGCCGGAGATGACCAGGTCCTTGGCGCGCCCGACGATACTGATACGGCCGTCCTCGGCCATGGTCGCGACGTCGCCGGTGACGAAGTGGCCGTCGCTGCGAAACTCCTCGGCGGTCTTCTCCGGCATGCGCCAGTAACCCTTGAAGACGTTTGGCCCCCGGATCTCGAGCACGCCCGGCTCGCCCCGTGGGACCTCGTTGCCGTCGTCGTCGGCGACGCGACCGTTCACACCCGGCAGGAAAAAGCCGACCGTACCGGCGATGCGCTCACCGCCGTAAGGATTCGACGTGATCATGCCGGCCTCCGTCATGCCGTAGCGCTCGAGGATGCGGTGACCGGTGCGCTCCGTGAAGGCGTTGAAGGTCTCCTCGAGCAGCGGTGCGGAGCCGGCGACGAACAGCCGCATGTTGGCGACCAGCTCTTGGTCCAGGCGCGGATCCTCGAGCAGGCGCACGTAGAAGGTCGGCACGCCCATCAGCACCGTCGCGCGGGGCAGCCGGGCGATGATGGCGCCGGCATCGAACTTGTCGAGCCAGAGCATCGTCGAGCCGTTCAGCAGCGCGGTATGCAGCGCGACGAACAGGCCGTGGACGTGGAAGATCGGCAGGGCGTGGATCAGCACGTCGCCCTCGCGCCAGCCCCAGTACGCGTGGAGCACCAGGGCGTTCGAGGCGAGGTTGTCGTGCGTCAGCATCGCACCCTTCGAGCGCCCCGTCGTGCCCGAGGTGTAGAGGATCGCGGCCAGGTCGTCGGCAGCACGCGGCACCACCAGGTCGCTCGCCGGAGCCTCACTGGCGAGGATCGGGAGCGTGCCGCCACCCGCGGTATCGAGCGTCAGCAACATCGCATCGACCGCCTGCGCAAGCGGTGCCAGTTGGGCCTCGGCAGTCGGGTCACAGACCACCAGCCGTGGCTCGGCGTCGTTGATGAAGTACTCGACCTCGCGCGCGGTGTAAGCGGTGTTGAGCGGCAGGAACACCGCACCGGCACGCAGGCAGGCGAGGTAGAGCACCACCGCCTCGGGCGACTTGCCGACCTGCACCAGCACCCGGTCGCCGGGGACCACGCCGACGCTCTCGAGCAGACCGGCCATGCGCCCGCTGCGTGCATCCACATCCGCGTAGGAGATCAGCGTGCCGTCGGCGAGCTCGAGACAGGTGGTCGAGGAGTTGGCCGGAAAACGGCTGTGCAGCAGCGTGTAGAGATTGGCGTCTTCGCTCATGGTGCTATCGGGTCTGACGATGGATGGAAGAGAGTGTCGCGCTCAGGCCGTCGCCTGGCGATCGCTGCCGACCGGCAGGTTGGCGACGAAGTCGGCGAACGAGCCGCCCTGGACCGTGACGTGCGATTGCAGCAGCCGGTCGGCTTCGTCGGCATCACCGGCGAGGATCGCCGCGAGTACGGCCTCGTGTTCCGCGAACGACTCGTCGATGCGGTTGACGCGGCGCAGTTGCAAGCGGCGGTAGGGTGACAGGCGGTTGCGCAGTGCGCGGGTCTGCTCGGCCAGGAAGCGGTTATGGCAGCCGGTGTAGATCGCCTCGTGGAAAGCGACGTTGGCCCCGTAGTAACCGTCGCTGTCGCCCTGCTCGGTGCAGGCCTGGCACGCCTCGTGGGCGGCCTCGAGCGCGGCCCGCTCCTCGCCCGACATGCGTCGCGCCGCGAGGCGGCCACAAAGTCCCTCGAGCTCGGCCATCACCTCGAACATCTCGAGCAGCTCCTTGAGACCCGGTGCCGCGACTGCCGCGCCGCGCCGCGGCCGCACCTCGACAAGGCCGGTCGAGGCGAGCTGGTTGAGGGCTTCCCGCACCGGTGTCCGGGAAACGCCGAAGCGGGTCGCGAGCGATGCCTCGTCGAGGCGCTCACCGGGGGCGAGCACGCCGGTGACGATCTCCTGCTCCAGGATCCTGACCAGTTCGATGACCCTTTCGCCCGCCATCGGCTCCTCCCGCGCGGTGCACTTGGCTGAGTAAGATAGCTCCCGAATTGAATCCATACAAGGCATTTTTGTATGCAATTACAGATTGACAGGCATACATTTGTATCTTAGCTTCGTGTGACGGGCGACGACCTCGAAAAGATCGCCTCATTTCCTATAACTACGAAACCGCCTCTGGAGAAACCGATCGATGAAAGCCTTCAAGAAACTGGCGACCGGCACCGCCGTGCTCGCCTCCGCCACCCTCCTCGCCACTTCCGCCTACGCCATCGACCTCAAGGCCTCGCACCAGTGGCCCGGCGGCAAGGGCGACGCACGCGACGAGATGGTACAGATCATTGCCAAGGAGGCCGCCGCGGCCAACGTCGACCTCAACATCAAGGTCTATCCCGGCAAGTCGCTGTTCAAACCGAAGGAGCAGTGGGGCGCGATGGTCAAGGGCCAGCTCGACATCTCGGCGTTCCCTCTCGACTACGCCAGTGGCCGTCACCCGCAGTTCTCCGCCACGCTGATGCCGGGCCTGGTCAAGAACCATGACCATGCGCTGCGCCTGAACAAGTCGCCCTTCATGGACGACATCAAGAAGATCATCAACGACGCCGGTGTCGTGGTGCTCTCCGATGCGTGGCTCGCCGGCGGTTTCGCATCGAAGAAGAACTGCATCCTTGGTCCGGATTCGATGAAGGGCCAGGTGACCCGCGCCGCCGGTCCCGCGTTCGAGCAGATGCTGGTCGGTGCCGGCGCGTCGATTTCGTCGATGCCCAGTTCGGCGATCTACCAGGCGATGCAGACCGGCGTCCTCGATGCCGCCAACACCAGCTCCGGCAGCTTCGTCTCCTACCGCATCTACGAGCAGGTCAAGTGCCTGACCGAGCCCGGCGACTACGCGCTGTGGTTCATGTACGAGCCGATCCTGATGTCGAAGAAGAGCTGGGACAAGCTCAACAAGGCCCAGCAGGATGCACTGATGGCCGCCGGCAAAAAGGCCGAGGACTACATGACCGGCCAGGCCAAGGGTCTCGACACCAAGATGGTCGACACCTTCAAGAAGGCCGGCGTCGAAGTCGTCAAGATGAACGCCGAGCAGGCCGAGGCGTGGAAGGCCATCGCCCAGCAGACCTCCTACAAGAACTTCTCCGAGAAGGTCCCTGGCGGCAAGGAACTGATCGAGAAGGCGCTCGCCGTAGAGTAAACGCCTGAAGTCCGACCCGGGCGCGGCCGCGCGCCGCGCCCGGGCCTCCCCCGCCCCATCCTGTCCGGGGAGTCCCGATGCAAATCTTCGTCAAGCTGGTCGCGGTCGTCTCCAAGGCGTGCGGCATGTTCGCCGCGCTGCTGGTCGGCTCGGCGATCATCGTCGTCTGCCAGATGGTGGTGATGCGCTATTTCCTCAACGAGTCGACCATCTGGCAGACCGAGTTCGTGATCTTCTCGCTGGTCGCCGCGACCTTCATCGGCAGCCCCTACGTGCTGCTGATCCGCGGCCACGTCAACGTCGACCTTTTGCCGCTCTACCTCGGCCAGCGCGGGCGCATGCTGCTGGCGCTGCTGGCCAGCATCGGTGGACTGGCGTTCTGCCTGGTGCTCACGTGGGCCGGCTACGACCTCTTCCACGAAGCGCTGGTCAACGGCTGGACCACCGACACGGTCTGGGCGTTGCCGCTGTGGATTCCCTACATCTCCCTGCCGATCGGCATCGGCCTGCTTTCGCTGCAGTACATCGCCGACATCCTTGCGCTCCTGACCGGCCACAGCATGCCGTTCGCGATGGAAGCGCACAGCCCGTTCGAGGGGGAGTGACGCCATGGATCCACTTATCATCGGCGTCCTGATCGCGGTCCTGACCATCGTCGTGCTGGCGACCGGCATCCCGGTCGCGTTCGGCCTCGGCCTGGTCTCGGTCGGTTTCCTGCTCGCCTTCGAGGGTGCGGACTCGCTGTCGATCCTGGGCGAGACGTTCTTCGCCGGACTCGCCGAGTTCTCGCTGGTGTCGATCCCGATGTTTATCGTCATGGGCGCCGCGGTCGCCTCGTCGCCGGCCGGCAAGGACCTCTACCTGGCGCTCGATCGCTGGCTCAACCGCGTGCCGGGTGGCCTGATCATCTCGAACATCGGCGCCTGTTCGGTGTTCGCCGCGCTGTCGGGCTCGTCACCGGCGACCTGCGCCGCGATCGGCAAGATGGGCATCCCGGAGATGCGCGAACGCGGCTTCCCCGACGGACTGGCCACCGGCGCGATCGCGGCCGGCGGCACGCTTGGCATCCTGATCCCGCCGTCGATCACGATGATCGTCTACGGCATCGCCACCGAGACCTCGATCGGGCGGCTGTTCATCGCCGGCCTGCTGCCCGGACTGATGCTGACCGTGCTGTTCATGGCCTGGTCGCTCTATACCGCGTGGCGGCATGGCTACAGTTTCGCCGACCTCAGCAAGCGCTTCACGCTGCGCGAGAAGCTCGAGGTGCTGCCGCGCGTGCTGCCGTTCCTGGCGATCATCGTCGGCGTGCTCTACGTGCTCTACGGCGGCGTGGCCACCCCGTCGGAGGCGGCCGGCGTCGGGGCCATGTTCTGCCTGGTGCTGATCGCCGTGATCTACCGTGTCTGGCAGCCGCGGCGCATCTGGGCAATCATCAGCGACTCGATGAAGGAGAGCGTGATGATCCTGATGATCATCGCCGCCTCCGCGCTCTTTGCCTACATGATGTCGCTGCTGTTCGTGACCCAGTCGGTGGCCGAGTACATCGCCACCATGGACGTCAATCGCTGGGTCCTGATGGGCATGATCAACGTGTTCCTGCTGGTCGCCGGCTTCTTCCTGCCGCCGGTCGCGGTGATCCTGATGACCGCGCCGATCCTGCTGCCGATCATCGAGGGCGCCGGCTTCGACCCCTACTGGTTCGCCGTGGTGCTGACCATCAACATGGAGATCGGCCTGATCACACCGCCGGTCGGGCTCAACCTCTACGTCATCAACGGCATCGTGCCCGACGTCTCGCTGCCGACCATCCTCAAGGGCGCACTGCCGTTCATGCTGTGCATGGTGCTCGGCATCGTGCTGCTGTGCATCTTCCCGGAAATCGCCACCTGGCTGCCGACCTACCTGATGGGTCCGGCGATATGACGACGGGCTGGCTCGAGCGGCTGTGGGACTCGGTCGCCGATCGCGGCCGCGACCTGCTCCACCTGCCCGGCGACCAGGGGCGCAAGGGTGACCTCGCCGCGTTGTGCCGACAGCTGCTCGAGGGGGCCGGCGAGGCCTCCGGCACCGCGCTCGCACGCGAGGTGCGGCTCGGCATCGAGGCACTCGACGACGCGGGCCGCACGGACTTTCTCGAACAGCTCGCCGCCGAGTTCCCACCCGACCGCGACGCCATCCTGGCCGCCGCAGACGCCTACCGCGCCGATCCCGATGGCATCGACACCTACCTGCGGCTCAGCCGGGTCGTCGAGTCGCCACGCCAGGAACTGCTCAGGCTGATCAATCGCGCACCCCACGCGACCGCCGCGCTGGTCGCGCTGCGCGCCCACCTGCTCGGCCTGTTGCGCGAGCGCCCCCACCTGCGCGGCGTCGACGCCGACTTCCAGCACCTGTTCCACTCCTGGTTCAATCGCGGTTTCCTCGAGCTGCGGCGCATCGACTGGGACTCGCCGGCTTCGGTGCTGGAGAAACTGATCCACTACGAGGCGGTGCATGCGATCCGCGACTGGGGCGACCTGCGCCGCCGGCTCGCCGACGACCGGCGCTGCTTCGGCTTCTTCCACCCGGCCCTGCCCGACGACCC